>JACDEP010000201.1 GCA_013816325.1 Methylotenera sp. | reverse complement strand
ACGCTTCCGCATCCATTTTTGTCATTACCAATAAAGACATTCAACGATCAGGTGCGAGTTCATTACCAGAAGCTTTACGCTTGGCGCCTAATCTCCAGGTAGCGCAAGATGGCGCAAGAAACTATGCGATTAGCGCTCGCGGTTTCAATAGTATTTATGCTAATAAATTGTTGGTACTGATAGATGGCCGCACCGTTTACAGCCCTTTATATTCCGGCGTGTTTTGGGATGCTCAGGATGTGGTTCTAGAAGATATTGACCGCATTGAAGTCATCAGCGGTGCGGGCGCAACCTTATGGGGTGCCAACGCGGTCAATGGCATTATTAATATCATCACAAAAAATGCCTCACAGACGCAAGGTGGGCTTGTTTCTATTTCTGGTGGCAATAATGAAAAGTATACCTCTTTGCGCTATGGGGGTGAGCTAAACAATGGCGGCAATTTTCGTGTCTATGCTAAACACTCCGAACGGGATGACACCCATCAGGAATTGAACAACAAATCACTGGAAGATGGCTTAAGAAGGGATAAAGTCGGGTTTCGTAGCGATTGGGATAGCGGAAATGATAAATTCACTTTCCAGGGAGATTTTTATGATGGTTATCTGTCATCCCCTACAACAAGTGATACTCGAATATCAGGCGCCAATATACTGGCACGCACCGATAAGAAACTAGCAGATGGAGCAAACTTATATATTCAAGGTTACGTAGATTACACCTACCGCGATCGTCCTAATGGCTTTACTGAAAACCTCACAACTACTGATATAGAGATCAAGCATGACTTTAAGATCGGGGAACGCCATAATTTTACCTGGGGCGGCGGTTACCGTATTGGGTATGACCGCATAGCTAACGACAACAATTTTGCTTTTCTTCCTGCTGCCAAAAATCTGCATTGGGGGAACATTTTTGCCCAAGACGAAATTAGCCTTACTGATGCTTTGAAATTGACCTTGGGGCTGAAATTTGAGCATAACAGCTATTCAGGTATTGAGTCACTACCTAATGCAAGGCTTGGCTGGAAATATGCTGACAACCAATTTATATGGGCATCAGCCTCGCGTTCAGTTCGCGCGCCCTCTCGTTATGACACAGAACTTTATTTCCCAGCCACGCCTCCTTTCCTTTTCGTGGGTAACTCGGACTTCAAGTCAGAAACAGTCAATACTTATGAAGTGGGTTACAGAGCTACGCCAACGGCAAAAACTTCTATTTCGCTAACAGGTTTTTATACGGAATATGATAAGTTGAAGACTTTAGAACACTTTCCCAACGCTATCGACCCATTAATTTTTGTAAATAATGCCAGTGGTCATACTCATGGCGTAGAGATGTGGGGAAGCTGGCAGACAACCCGCGATCTAAAACTTTCTGGTGGTTTAGTGCTACAGCAAGTAAATATCAATACAACAGCAGCTGATAGATTAAGTATTAGCAATTTGAGTAGTAACGACCCTAGCTCGTATAGTCAGCTACGTATCTCCTATGACATCACGCCAAACCACTTGCTAGACGCAACCGTTCGCCACGTTAATAAACTAAACAGCCCAGCTGTGCCTGCGTATACAGCTTTAGATCTCAGATATGGCTGGAAAATAGATAAGAATCTAGAGTTTTCTGTAGTTGGACAAAATCTCTTAGATCCTGGGCATGCAGAATTTTCAAGGGCTGCAATTAGGCCTGAATACGACAGAAGCGTATTTGCTAAAGTGCAGTGGTATTTTAGATGAGTTACTTCCGCCTAACTTTAATTTTAGTGCTAGGAGCCATGAGTATTCTTATGAATATTCAGCCTGCCTATGCAGCAAGTGAGGACTTAGAGCGCCAAGTCATATCTGCTTATATCTTTAAATTTGGAAATTATATTACTTGGCCCGACAACACATTTGCGGATTCTTCTAGCCCCATTATCATTGGCATAGTAGAGGAAGAATCCATTGCCAACGAACTTGAAACAATAGCCAGTGGGCATTTGACCGGTAATCGCTCCGTGATTATAAAAAAGTTAAATCCCCAAAATATGAATACCGATGTTCATATTTTGTATGTGCCAAGTGGGGCTACGAAACTCCTCACGACCTATCGCAACGCGCACCCTGGTGCTGCAACGCTTTATATTACCAATACAGCAGCAGGCCTTAATTCGGGAGGCACTATAAATTTTGTTCGCGATAACAATAGATTGCGTTTTGATGTTTCGTTACCTGCCGCTGAACAAAACAGAATTAAATTGGATGCTTCGTTGTTAACAGTGACTAGGCAAGTTTTGAAAGAATAAATAGCCATTTTTGGTTAAGTGATTGAAAGATTATTATGCTACTCCACTATAGATCCGTTCGGCTTAAATTTTTAGCTGCGGTTGCAACGACTAGTATTGTTACTTTAATAGTGACCATTTTCTTTATGGGGGTTTATGATTGGACCGATTACAAAAGTAGATGGATTAATGATTTAAGCACTCAAGCCTTGTTAATAGGACGCGCCTGCATCCCCGCTTTAGAGTTTGACGACCCCAAATTTGCAACTAGCAACCTTAAGCTACTTGAAGTACGTCCAAAGGTTAGATCTGCCGCACTGTATGACGCCAAAGGCCATCTGTACGCTAGTTATCGCGGCGCACAATATCCCCCTAACCTTTCGGATATGTTCAAACAAGATTCGGCGCAAGTTGATGGAGATGATATTTTTGTTTCCAGGTCAATTATGCAGAATGGAAATTTGATAGGGTATATGCTGCTTAAAGCCGAGTATGGGCTTTATAAACGGCTAATTAATTATTTCGGTATCCTGATGCTCATCGGCACCTTGGCCTTTTTAATATCTCAAATGATTGCGCGCTGGCTACAACAGCAAATTACCCAACCTATTGAAGGCATTGCAGAACTGGCCAAAGCGGTGGTCGAGCAACGCGATTATTCTTTACGCGCAGTAAAAACAACCGAGGATGAAGTTGGTTATCTGGTCAATGCTTTTAGTACCATGCTTAGCGAAATAGAGCTGGGTAATAAAGCCCAGGCAACCTCGTTGGCTGATTTAGCATATGAAAATGCAGTGCGGAAAAAAACCGAACAAAAACTCCAAGAAGCGCACTCCGAACTTGA
>JACDEP010000086.1 GCA_013816325.1 Methylotenera sp. | reverse complement strand
GGTTGAGATGGAATCAATTCGCGGCTTGAATCGGCAAGAAGCTAACAAAGTGATTTTAGCCGTGATGCAGGAAAACGGCACATTGTTAGCCAGCGCACGTTTGAATCATAGCTTCCCGCATTGCTGGCGCCATAAAACGCCACTGATGCAGTTAGCGACGCACCAATGGTTCATTGGTATGAATTCACAGGATGCAAATGGCGTTAGTTTGCGTGAGCATGCCAATAAAGCGGTGGATCAAACTGAGTTTTTCCCTAGCTGGGGTCGCGCGCGTCTAGAGGCTATGATTAAAAACCGCCCTGACTGGTGCGTATCTCGCCAACGTAATTGGGGCGTGCCGATGGGCTTATTCGTACATAAAGAGACCGGTGAACCGCATCCGGAAACTTTGCAATTACTTGAACAGGCTTGTCTGAAAGTTGAACAGCAAGGCGTAGAAGCTTGGTTTAGCCTGAATGGTGATGCTTTCTTGGCTGAATATGCGCCGGAAAATGCCGCTCAATATAAAAAAGTCACAGATACTTTAGACGTATGGTTTGATTCAGGGGCAACACATGCGACTGTACTGAAGCGTCGCCCAGAATTACAGAAGCCTGCCGATTCAGAACATAGCATGGCTGATTTGTACCTAGAGGGTTCAGACCAGCATCGCGGTTGGTTCCAGTCCTCATTGCTCACTGGCTGTGCGATTGATGGCCGTGCGCCTTATGATGCCTTGCTAACGCATGGTTTCGTAGTGGATGGTGCGGGCCACAAAATGAGTAAATCTAAAGGCAACGTAGTGGTGCCGCAAAAGGTGATGGATACTTACGGTGCCGATATCCTGCGTTTATGGACAGCCTCTACCGATTATTCCGGCGAGCTGACCATTTCTGACGAAATCTTGAAACGCGTGGCAGAAAGCTATCGTCGCATTCGCAATACCATGAAGTTCTTGTTGGCGAACATTGCTGATTTTGATGCGCATAAGAATTTGTTACCACCTAAAGAATGGTTGGAAATCGACCGTTATGCTTTGGTGCTGACCGAGAAACTGCAAACAGAAGTGCTGGCTGATTATGACCGTTATGAATTTCACTTGGCGGTACAGAAGTTCGTAAGTTTCTGCTCAGAGGATTTAGGCGGTTTTTACCTAGATATTCTTAAAGATAGACTTTATACAGCAGGCGAGACATCGCATCTCCGCCGGGCAGCACAAAGCGCGCTTTATCATATTACGCATTGCATGATGCGTTTGATGGCACCGATTTTAAGCTTTACTGCGAATGAAATCTGGCAGACTTTGGGCCTAGATGCTGATAAAACGGTGTTTGAAGATGTTTGGTATGAACTGCCAAAACATCATATGAGTGAAGCAGACGTTCTTACCTGGCAAGATATTTTAGAAGTGCGTGCGCTAACTAATAAAGCGATTGAGGAAAAGCGTTCGGCTGGTTTGGTCGGGTCATCGCTACAATCTGAGATAGATATTTATGCGGACGGTAACATATACGATTCGCTCCATAAGCTACAAGATGATTTGCGATTCGTATTGATTACTTCTAGAGCAAGCTTGCATAAAGAAGCAGATGCCGTGTTAAGAGTCGAAGTAACACCGAGCCAGCATACAAAATGCGACCGCTGCTGGCATTACCGTGCAGATGTGGGTGCTGAGGAACTGCATCCAAAAATTTGCGGGCGTTGCGTAAGGAACCTGTTTGGCACTGGTGAGTATCGTAGTCATGCTTAAATGGCTGAGTATTAGCGCTGTCATTGTCGCCATTGATCTGTACACCAAGCATCTTGTGCAGAGGGCTTTTAGTTATGGCGTTCATTTGACTATCACGAGCTTTTTTGACTTGGTGCGCTACCATAATGAAGGCGCGGCGTTTAGCTTTTTAGCCAGTGCGGGCGGCTGGCAGAAGCTATTTTTCAGTGGTGTTTCAATTGTAGCCATCGGCGTAATTACTTACCTACTTCGCAAGCATTCTCATCAGAAACTTTTTTGTTTTGGTTTAGCCTTAGTATTAGGCGGGGCTATCGGTAACTTATACGATCGGGTAACCCTCGGTTATGTGGTGGATTTCCTATATTTTCATTACCAGAGCCTTTATTGGCCAGCCTTTAACGTAGCAGATAGTGCTATCTGCGGTGGCGTGGCTTTATTACTGCTAGATAGTGTTAGAAAATCAGCATAATTTTAAGAATCAGCGAACAAGCCTATCGAACAAGCCTATCTAAAATAGGCAAGCAGAATATAACGTTATAAGCTTCAGGAGGTGCTGTGCCAGATTGGAAAAAGCTGATTGCAGGAAAAATCGCCATCGCAAAAATAGGGAACAAGCCGGGTAAGGCCAATACTAATGAGCGTGTTCCAGCTGGCCAAACTGAAGTAAAAAACTTTCCTATTCTTGATTTAGGTATTCTGCCTGACATCAATAAATCCAATTGGCAGCTGCGCATCTACGGATTGGTTGATCATGAAATCACCCTAGATTGGAATGCATTTCAACAGTTACCGCAAGTCACTGATGTTTCAGATTTTCACTGCGTTACCCGCTGGACTCGACTCGATATGGACTGGGTCGGCGTGAAAGCGCAAGACCTGCTCATGATGGCGGGCCCGCTCGATACAGCGAAGTTCGCAACCTTACATGGCTATGACGGCTATACTACTAACCTGGATATTGAAGCTTTGCTGGATGATGACGTCATTGTTGCGCATTCTGTATTAGGCTATCCGCTCACTACAGTACACGGTGGACCGGTGCGGATGATCGTACCTAAACGCTATGCTTGGAAAGGCGCAAAATGGCTCAAAGGTATTGAACTACATGCGGAGGATAGGCCGGGATTTTGGGAAGTGCGCGGGTATCATAACTACGCAGATCCTTTCAAAGAGCAGCGCTTTTCTGAGGATGATGAACTTTGATCATGTGATCCCGCACTTATACAAAGTTTAAAAGTCTTAGCGTGTAATAGTTCCAAATTGAAAGTCTAAACTATAGATTTTTTAATAGATTTTTTTAGTCGATTTTTAAGCAATTGTCGGTGTAATTAGAAACAAGCGTTAGTTTAAAAAACTTAAAATTAATTAAAGACTTGAGCGAGCATGCCCGCACTCAGCAATTCAATATTCGGTAACTCTATTTTTGGTTTCTCGGCACTTGACTTAGCCAGGATTCAATTCGGTTTTACCATTGCGTTCCACATTATATTTCCAGCAATCACCATAGGACTAGCCAGTTACCTCGCCGTATTAGAAGGCTGTTGGCTAAAAACAAACAATCAGGCCTATAAAGACCTATACCATTTCTGGCTGAAAATATTTGGCGTTACTTTCGGTATGGGCGTAGTGTCCGGCCTAGTCATGTCTTACCAGTTCGGCACCAATTGGAGTGGATTTTCGCAATACGCCGGCAGCATTACCGGGCCATTGCTGGCTTATGAAGTGCTGACGGCATTTTTTCTGGAAGCGGGATTTTTAGGCGTCATGATGTTCGGCTGGAACCGTGTGGGCCCTAGCCTGCATTTCTTTTCAACCATCATGGTGGCTATCGGGACTCTCATATCCATGACTTGGATCATTGCTTCCAATAGCTGGATGCACACGCCGCAAGGTTATGAAGTCGTGAATAACGTGCTCATACCTACGGACTGGCTGGCTATTATTTTTAACCCGTCTTTTCCTTACCGTTTAGCGCACATGGGGGTTGCCGCTTTCCTAGCTACAGCTTTGTTTGTAGGCGCCTCCGGTGCATGGCAGCTGCTACACAAAAAAGATAATCCCGCAGTGCGTAAGATGCTTTCGATGGCGATGTGGATGGTGCTGATCGTCGCGCCAATCCAAATAGTTATTGGTGATTTTCATGGCCTGAATACGCTCAAATACCAGCCTGCCAAGGTGGCTGCGATGGAAGGACACTGGGAGAACCAGGCTGGCGAGGGTATGCCTTTGCTGCTTTTTGGTTTACCTGACATGCAAGCCGAAAAAAACCATTTTGAAGTAGCCGTGCCGAATATTGGCAGCCTGATTTTGACCCATAGCTGGGGAGGGCAAATCAAAGGCCTGAAAGAGTTTGCGCCGGCAGACCGTCCAAACGCGACGATTGTTTTCTGGACGTTCCGCACAATGGTTGGTTTGGGCATGCTCATGTTGTTATTAGGCTTATACAGTGCTTGGCTGCGCTACAAGAAACAGCTTTATACTTCGCGGCTTTTCTTACGCTTTGCCACTTATATGGGCCCAGCAGGATTGGTAGCGATTCTTGCAGGCTGGCTGACTACCGAAATTGGCCGTCAGCCATGGGTGGTGTACGGCGTGATGCGCACATCAGATGGCGTTTCCAAGCATGCGGTAAGTTCGTTAGCGCTGTCATTGGGTTTGTTTGTCATTGTGTACCTATTTGTGTTCGGTATCGGCATTGCTTATGTGTTGCGCCTTGTACGCATAGGCCCTACGCCGCATGAAGGCGACTTGCCTGTTGATGGTGGACCTGGCGAGGGTAGACAACAAATGCGGCCGATGTCATTGCCGGAAGAGCCTTTACAGACCGACACTCCTTCACGAGCAAACAAGGATAAATCATGAATTTTGACGTGACCATTGTTTGGGCCATTATCATCTTTTTTGGGGTGATGATGTACGTGGTGATGGATGGCTTTGATTTAGGCATCGGCATCCTGTATCCCTTTGTACCTAAACGCGAACACCGAGATGTGATGATGAACACAGTAGCACCGGTGTGGGATGGTAATGAAACATGGCTGGTGCTAGGCGGGGCGGGCTTGTTTGCTGCTTTCCCTTTGGCATATGCGGTGATATTGAGTGCGCTTTACTTACCTTTGATCTTTATGCTGCTAGGGCTGATATTTCGGGGTGTGGCCTTCGAGTTTCGCTTCAAGGCGCATGATCATGAACGCCATATCTGGGATAAAGCTTTTATCGGCGGTTCTGCCATCGCCGCTTTTTTCCAAGGTGTAACCCTGGGCGCTTATCTCGATGGCATCAAGATGAATGGCCACGAATACATCGGCGGTGCTTTTGATTGGCTTGCGCCGTTTCCCTTGTTCACGGGTGTAGGTGTTTTGCTGGCTTACAGCTTACTGGGCTGTTGTTGGTTAATCTGGAAAACAGAAGGCGATCTGCAAAAACGCATGTTGCAAATAGCGATACCCTTATCCTGGTTGATATTGGGTGCGATAGGCGTCATCAGCATCTGGACGCCGCTTACCCATGCGGCAATTGCCCAGCGTTGGTTTAGCTTTCCGCAGATACTCTGGTTCTCACCGGTGCCTATACTAGTTGCAATTACTATGTTCCTGCTGATTGCATCAATCAAAAAATCACATGACTTCAAGCCATTCTTATTCGCGCTTTGTATTATTTTTCTGGGTTATACCGGGTTGGCTATAAGTTTATGGCCAAATATAATTCCGCCGAATATCAGCATATGGGAAGCCGCAGCGCCGCGCCAAAGCCAAGTCTTCGCTCTGGTGGGAACCTTGTTCATCATTCCTTTCATCCTCGCTTATACCGGATGGTCCTATTATGTATTCCGCGGAAAAGTGCGCGTGGATGACGGATATCACTAAGATAAAACTAAGTATGGTGGAAATGTAAGTATGGTGGAAATGGACGACAAACCGGCGCAAGGCCCTTGGGTAAAACGCTTGGGATGGCTGGTATTGATATGGACGGCAAGCGTATCAGCTTTGATTGCGATGGCATATATCATGCGCTTGTTTATGCAATTGATTGGCTTGAATTAACACGTATTAGCTACTTCCTGGTCCACCTCAATATTTGTAATTGCGTATAATGACATGATGTTTTTCAGGCGCTATCAATCAGTCATTAGCAAAATCATCTTAACGGTGATGGTTTTTGCTTCGCTTGCGCCTGCCATTTCACATGCTCTGGCTTCTGTAACCGGTAATAAGTCTTTCACTCAGAAAATATGTACTACTAATGGCACCAAAGTCGTCATCCAAGTTAAAACTAGCATGGGCCAGCAGCTTTCGACGCAACTTACGATTAAGCCGGACCTGAAAAACCTAGCAGATTCACAGACCGCTGAAAACCATTTCGAGCATTGCCCGTTCTGTGCAAACCCGCAAACTGCTTATACATTGCCAAGTTTGAATGCTTTAATCGTTCAAACCTTAGACGCCCAAGCGCAGGCAATTGCAGAACAAGCAGTCCCAAATGTTGTATTTCGCCCTTACCTTACTCCACCAAGCCAGGCCCCGCCTCACATCTCAAATATTTAACTTTGCAGGGCATCAGTTCTGCGTTAATTTTTGAGGTAATCATGAAATTCAAAATAACATTGTGCATGTTTTTTGCACTGGCTTTTACGCAACGGTTTGCGTATGCCGACCATGAAGTGACACTCGACGAGATATCCGTGACCGAAACGCTGGATAGCCGCATTATCAATCATCCGGCTACAGTGGAAACTTATTATAAACAGCAAATCCAGGACACGGTCAACGCAACCACATCTGCGCAGACGCTGAAGTACTTACCTAGCTTCCAGGTGCGTGAACGCTACATAGGCGATAGAAATGGACCTATCGCCACGCGTACTACTGGAACACTTTCTAGCGCACAGACCATGCTCTACGCTGATGGAGTATTGCTATCGAATTTGCTTGGCAACTCTTATAGTTTCCCGCCACGCTGGGGTTTCGTCGGCTCGGAAGAAATTCAAAGCGTGAACATCTTATACGGCCCATTTTCAGCTTTATATGCTGGCAATTCATTTGGCGGTGTCGTTAATTTGAACACGCGTATGCCAACCAAGCTAGAAGCACATGCCAGCGCTCAAACTTTTATGCAGAATTTTGAATTATATGGCACCGATAAAACATTCAACGGAAACCATGAAACTGCTTCTTTCGGCAATAAGGTCAATGATTTAAGTTTTCTGTTTAGCGTGGATAGGTTAGAAAGTGACAGCCAACCTATGCAGTTTGCGAATGCTACAGGCATTTGTGTGCCGTCAGCGACTGTGAACTGCGTAGCTCCGACCGCGGTAAATGGTAAGTACAGGGATAAAGACCAAACCGGTAGTAACCGAGTGATTTTTGGTGCTACAGGTTTTGATAAAAGTGAGCAGAGCAATGCAAAAATCAAGCTGGTTTATGACATCACTCCACAAATAAAAGCGATTTATAGCTTAGGGGCATGGGATTTGGATAGCAGGATCGATGTTGTTAGTTATTTGAAAGATGCCGCTGGAGCCCCTGTTTATAACGGCAATGTATTGATAGACGGACAAACTTATAAATCGTCCGGATTTAGTCCTTCAGAAGCTGAGGCTTTGCATATCATGCAGGCGTTGGATATCAAATCCAATACCCAAAGTTTTTTCGACTGGCAATTGACGCTGTCTGATTATGATTACCAGAAAGACAAGAATAGCAGCTCGACTTTATCTTCTAACGTAGCAGTAGCCGCTGGCAATCCTTATGAAAATCGCATGGGTCGTGTTACAGATTTACAAGGCACCGGCTGGACAGTGCTAGAAGCTCGCGGTACTTTGCGTCCAGTAGATATTTCTGGCCATCAGCATCTGGTTGATTTTGGCTATCACATTGATGATTACCGGTTACGCAGCGATACCAATACGACTGCCGATTGGCAGCAAGGCAGTAAGGGCGCTTTGTTTGCGTCTTCACGTGGCGTAACGCAAACCCAAGCGGTTTATCTGCAAGATAAATGGCAAATCAACCCTCAATGGGCGCTTACATTTGGCGGGCGTCAGGAATATTGGCAGGCAACGGATGGGCGGAATCAAACTACCTTAGGTGGTACCTTGAGTACCGCGAATTATGCGAGCCAATCTGAAAGCAAGTTCTCGCCAAAAGTTTCGTTAAGCTTTGAACCAGCACCAGCATGGGGTTTCAGGGCAGCTGCTGGGCAGGCATTTAGATTTCCTACGGTGAGTGAGTTATATCAACAGCTTAGTCAAGGCAGTACGGTAGTTGAAAATAACCCAAACCTTAAACCCGAAGAAGTGATTTCTGCAGAATTTACTGCCGAAAGAAGATTTGGCAATGGCTTGCTACGCGCTACTTTATTCCATGAGAGCAAGTTCGATGCGTTAATCACTCAAACAGTAGGTACTGGCGCTAGTATTCCATTTGGCAGTGGAACTTGTGCAGCCGGTACATGCTCCTTCATCCAGAATATCGACCATGTACGCACTAACGGTGTTGAGCTATCGACTATGTGGGAAAATGTGATGATTCACGGCTTGGATCTGCTGGCGAATGCTACTTTTACCGAGGCTGAAATTTTCAAGAACAGCTTAGCTCCAGCTACACAAGGCAACAAGCCGTTGCGTATCCCCAAACAGCAATACAAGCTGGTTGGAACGTATCATCAAGGCCATAATCTCACTTATAGCGTTGCGGCGCGCTACAGTGGTCGCCAATACAATACACTGGATAACAGTGATGTGAATCCAAATACTTTTGGCGGAACAAGTAAATACTTTTTCGTTGATGTAAAAGCTAATTACAAATTTTCCGACCGGTATACCGCCAGCGTGGGTATCGATAATCTCAATAACTACAAAGCCTATGTATTTCATCCTTACCCACAGCGCACAGGCTATTTACAACTAAAATTTGATTACTAAAAATGAAAATTAAACTCTTCCTCTGTACTTGTCTTTTATTACTCACCGCTAACACCCATTCGCATGAAGGTCATACGTCTACATCCAAAAGCGGCATGGCCATCAGCGTTGCGCTTGATGCTACCGGTGCATTATGGCGCGCCAGCGTAAAGGATGATTTTGTTCAGGTGGATGTGAGTCGTGACTTAGGTAAGACTTTTTCCAAACCTATCCTTGTTAACTTACAACCGCAAAAAATAGGCGCCGATGGTGAAGCGCGTCCTAAGCTTGCAATTGGCCCGGAAGGCAATATCTACGTGACTTGGACAGAATCATTAAAAGCGCCGTTCTCAGGCTATATCTGGTTTGCACGTTCAATCAATCAGGGCAAAAGTTTTGAGAAGCCTTTTATCGTCCATCAGGACCGTGCTGAGATCACCCATCGTTTTGAAGCTTTGAATGTTGCGCAATCTGGCGAAAATAAAGGCAATGTTACCGTGGCT
>JACDEP010000085.1 GCA_013816325.1 Methylotenera sp. | reverse complement strand
ATTCTGCTCCGGATCAAGCACTTCCAATAAGGCAGATGACGGATCACCACGGAAATCTTGGCCTAGTTTATCCACCTCATCCAACAGGAATAAGGGATTTCGCACCCCTACCTTGGTCATGCTTTGCAAAATCTTACCTGGCATAGATCCAATATAAGTACGTCTATGGCCGCGGATTTCAGACTCATCTCGTACGCCACCTAAGGCCATACGCACGAATTTACGGTTCACGGCTTTAGCGATACTTTGGCCTAGCGAAGTTTTGCCCACGCCGGGAGGCCCTACCAAGCATAAGATTGGTGCCTTGATCTTATCGACCCGTTGTTGCACTGCTAAATACTCAACAATACGCTCCTTAACCTTTTCTAAGCCAAAATGGTCGCCGTCTAAAATAGCTTCGGCTGCCAATAAATCTTTGCTGATCTTGGTTTTTTTCTTCCAAGGTAAATTGATGAGCGTGTCTATATAGTTACGCACCACAGAAGCCTCTGCAGACATCGGTGACATGAGTTTAAGTTTTTTAAGCTCACTTGCAACTTTAGCCAAAGCTTCTTTAGGCATGCGAGCCGCTTCGATACGCTTTTCCAGCTCTTCCATGTCCGCGTTTTCATCTTGTTCGCCTAGCTCTTTTTGGATAGCCTTAACTTGCTCATTCAAATAGTATTCGCGCTGGGTTTTTTCCATCTGGCGTTTAACACGGCCGCGGATACGTTTCTCAACTTGCAAAATATCGATTTCGCCTTCCATGAGGCGAAGCAAATGTTCCAGACGCTCAGCAACGCTGAACATTTCTAGGATTTTTTGTTTTTCATCTAATTTAAGCGTTAAATGCGCAGCAATTGTATCGGCAAGGCGCCCTGCTTCATCGATTGTAGCTAATGAAGTGAGGATTTCAGGCGGAATTTTTTTGTTGAGTTTGACGTATTGGTCGAACTGGGTAAATACAGTACGCATCAGTGCTTGAATTTCGTTATCGCTTTCTGAATCTGGGATGAGCTCGGCACGTGCGGCAAAGCATTCTTCAGTTTCAGTAAAGTCTGTTACTTTTGCCCGCTGCACGCCTTCGACTAGTACTTTTACGGTACCGTCAGGTAATTTGAGCATTTGCAATACAGTGGCTACCGTACCTACTTCGTAAAGATCCTCAGCATCCGGTTCATCTTTATTGGCCGATTTTTGTGCTACTAACAAAATTTGTTTATTACTGTCAGAGGCAATCTCCAGCGCTTTTACAGACTTGGTACGTCCAACGAATAAAGGAATCACCAAATGCGGATACACCACGACATCACGCAAAGGTAATATCGGTAGTAATCCGTCGTCAGACGTGAATGGGGGTAATAATTGTGTCATGAATAGACTTCCAAAATTAAGCTAAAAGGGTAAGCTAAAAGCGCCTATACATATATTGTGGGGCTCAATCTAAACAGTTCAAGCCTTAAAGCAAGCCAAGTCGTAACTCCCGACTTAGAAAAAAGGCCGAAAATGATATGCCTATGAAAAAATTATACCTGAGAATAGCTCGTGGTAGGCAAGGCATTCGGACAATTTTTAATGGAAAAAAAGCCAGATAAACTCTGGCTTTGTCTTATCAATTTCCGTTTAATTTTGCAGTTTAGCTTATTAGCCAACCGCCTCTTCATTGGGCTTATCTTCGTATATCAGCAATGGTGGCATATCACCGCGAATCACATTTTCATCTACGACAACTTTGCTAAGATTAGCGATTGAAGGCAGTTCAAACATGATTTCTAGCAAAGCATGTTCCATGATAGAACGCAGGCCGCGGGCACCAGTTTTACGTTCTAATGCTTTTTTAGCAATCAGTAAAAGTGCCGATTCCCTAAACTCCAGATCTACGCCTTCCATTTTGAACAGCTTGATGTATTGCTTAGTAAGCGCATTTTTGGGCTCAGTAAGGATCGTCATTAACGCGGCTTCATCCAATGATTCCAGTGTAGCTACAACCGGTAAACGGCCGATAAATTCAGGAATCAAGCCAAATTTGATCAGATCTTCTGGTTCCACATTACGCAATACTTCACCTACAGCGCGCATATCATCTTTGCTTTTCACCTCCGCGCCAAAGCCAATACCGCCTTTTTCAGAACGTAAACGGATCACTTTTTCTAACCCATCGAATGCACCGCCACAGATAAACAGGATGTTGGTCGTGTCTAGTTGCACGAATTCTTGGTTAGGATGCTTACGACCGCCTTGTGGTGGAATTGAAGCCACTGTACCTTCAATGAGTTTGAGCAAGGCTTGTTGCACACCCTCGCCTGATACATCGCGCGTTATGGATGGATTGTCTGATTTACGTGAAATTTTATCCACTTCATCGATATACACGATGCCGCGTTGTGCTTTTTCAATATCGTAGTCACATTTTTGCAAAAGCTTCTGCATGATGTTTTCAACGTCTTCGCCTACATAGCCGGCTTCAGTCAGGGTTGTAGCATCGGCCATTACAAATGGCACATCTAATAAGCGAGCTAAGGTTTGGGCAAGTAAGGTTTTACCTGATCCGGTAGGTCCGATCAGCAAAATATTACTTTTTGCGATTTCCACTTCGTCTTTTTGACCGCCATCAGATAAATTATTATGGCCTAAACGTTTGTAGTGGTTATATACCGCTACCGCTAGATTCTTTTTAGCTTGTGTTTGACCGATAACGTACTGGTCTAATATTTTGCAGATTTCTTGAGGCGTCGGAAGGCTGTTATCAGTGGACTTTAGCCCATCTGTATTTTGTACTTCTTCCTTAATTATGTCGTTACAAAGGTCTACGCATTCATTACAGATGAAAACGGAAGGGCCGGCAATCAGTTTTTTTACTTCGTGCTGGCTTTTGCCACAAAATGAACAATAAAGTAATTTATCGCCGTCGGCTTTAGTTGCCATTGATTATTTCCTATGTATAGAGTACTGGATAACAGTGATTTACACTGTTATCTTATGCCGCATCGCTACGGCTGGCAATAACCTTGTCTATCATTCCGTATTGGACAGATTGCTCTGCGCTCATAAAGTTGTCGCGTTCGGTGTCGCGATCGATCTCTTCAGCCGATTTACCGGTGTGATGCGCTAGGATGTCATTTAATCTGCCACGCAAGTATAAAATCTCTTTTGCATGGATTTCAATATCGGATGACTGACCTTGAAACCCACCAGAAGGCTGGTGAATCATAACGCGCGAATTAGGCAGGCTGAAACGTTTACCTTTAGCGCCAGATGCTAATAAAAACGCCCCCATGCTCGCTGCCTGACCAATACATAAAGTACTCACATCAGGTTTGATGAACTGCATGGTGTCGTAAATTGACATGCCAGCTGTAACTGAGCCACCTGGAGAGTTAATGTATAAAAAAATGTCTTTATCTGGATTTTCAGCTTCTAAGAACAAAAGTTGCGCGACTACCAGGTTAGCAGACATGTCATTTACAGGGCCAACCAGAAATATCACGCGTTCTTTTAGCAAGCGTGAGTAAATATCATATGAACGTTCGCCGCGGCCGCTCTGCTCAATCACCATTGGGATATAACCCAAACCCTGTGGGCTTAAGTCATTAAGACCTAAATTGTGTTGTGCTTGCAGCTGCATTTTATTCATTTACGCATTTCCCATTAAATCATCAAATTTAACTTTTTTGTCGGTCACTTTAGCTTTGGACAACACCCACTCCACTGCGTTTTCTTCAGTAGCTAATGCTGATGGCTCATCTAGCCGTTTAGGGTCAGCGTAGTACCAAGTTACCACATCTGCCGGGCGCTCGAAGCTTTGTGAAAAAACATCCACCATTGCACGAATTTGCTCAGCATTAGCATGTAAATTGTTGGTGTTGATCAACTCGCCTAATAATAAACGCAATTTGGTGCTGCGCTTTGCCTGGTCTTCAAACATTGCAGGCTCAAGCTTGATATTGCTCATCTCAGCGCCTCGCTGTTTTAGGTTTTGTGCAGTTGTTTCCATCATGCGGTTGATTTCAGTACCTAACAATACGGCTGGAATTTCAAAATCTGCACCATCAACCAAGGCTTGGAATACTTGTTCTTTTACTTTAGCACTTACGCGTTTAGCCACTTCTTGCTTCAAGCTTTCAGTGATTTCCGCTTTCATTTTCTCAACATCGCCGTCTTCAATACCTAAACTTTTCGCAAAGTCGGTATCGATTTCTGGATATACAGGTTGAGAAACACTAGCATAACCAACATCGTAACTGACTGTTTTTTCAGCAAGTTGCGCAGGGTTATGATCAGCCGGATAGGTAATTTCAAACTTTTTAGAAGTGCCAGCTTTACCGCCAGCAAGCTGGTCATCAAATGACTCAATACGGCCACCCTCACCAAGCACTAGATCAATACCAGCGTCACCAGTAGACTCAACCTCTTGGCCATCGATAGTGGCTTTAAGTGTGACATTGATACGGTCACCTTTTTTAGCAGCACGCTTTACCGGCTCATAGCTCACGCGCTGCTTAACTAGCACGTCTAATGTTTTCTTTACGTCTGCATCGCTAACTTCAAGTACTGGGCGCTCGATTTTTAATTTTGATAAATCGCCCACTTTGACTTCTGGGAATACTTCAAACGTTGCCGTGTACTCCAAATGCTGAGCAGCTTCCACAAACGGTTTATGCTCGATATTAGGATAGCCGGCGACGCGCAATTTGTTTTCTTCAACGGCCTCACCGAAGCTTTTTTCTACCGCGCCTGAATACACTTCATCACGCACTTGATCACCATAATGCTGGTTTATCAAGCCGATTGGCGCTTTACCAGGCCTGAAACCAGCAAATTTCGCTGTTCTAGAGATTTGGCTTAATCGCTGCTTAATTTGTGTTTCCAGAGGTTGAAGCGGAACCGTAATCGTCATACGGCGTTCAAGTTTACTGATGGTTTCAACATTTACGGCCATACTGTAATTCCTAAAGTTCTAATGCAGCTACAGGTCAAATGTTACGGTAACATTTGGCTATAAGCGTGCTTCAATAAATAAGTTGGTGCGAAAGGAGAGACTCGAACTCTCACGCCTTACGGCGCTGGAACCTAAATCCAGTGCGTCTACCAATTCCGCCACTCTCGCAGGTAGTTACGGCTCGCAAAAACACGAGCCGCTCAGATAATCCGCTATTGTATCTCAACTATTCCCCGTGAGAAAAGCTAAAAAGGAAAAAAGCTATATTTATTCATTTCGTTTGCTGAATCATATTTACATATCATGGCCTCGATAATTAATTAACAAAGCTGCTTGTGATACAAATGACACCTAGCAGCTATATACCGATTGTGCGAAAATGCCATTTAATGAATTTTCAAACTTAATAAAGCTGAACAATATGACTACTAGCACCAACCCAAATGAAATCAATATGCTGCGCACCGAGATGGAACTACTCATGCGGGAGCGCCAAAACTTGCTTAAAGTCACTGGTGCTGCGGCCGGCCTGATTGCGGAAATGGATAGCCATGACTTACCTATCAGTACAGTTGAGGCGGCTGACTTATTAGCGACAACGATTAATAGCCTCAGTGAAGAAACCCTGCAAGATGCGCTTAGTGCGGTGAATGCTGAAATAGTCGGATAACCGAAAATTTACATTTTTGAATGACAAGATAAAATCACTCTAAAAAAACATTTAATCGAATTATCTTGAGCCAGCGCATATCACTCTACTCAAGTATCAAGCCAGGTTTGATCCTGGCATTCAGCTTGGCCCTTTTTACTAGCGGTTGCGCTTTTCAGCAATATCATGCCAAACCTATAGACCCAATAGCGATTAATGCCCGCTTACAGAACAAAGATCTTAGTAGCCCACAATTCCAGCAGTACCTTATCAAGAATGGTTATATAGCCGAGCGACTGCCCATCAAACAGTGGGGGCTGGACGAACTGGTTTATTGCGCTTTATTCTTTAACCCCAGCTTAGATGTTGCGCGTGCGCAGTTGCGTGCCGCTGAAATTGCACAATTAACTGCGTTAGAAAGACCCATTCCTAGTATCAATGGTAGTGTAGCCCACAGCAACCAGGCCAATAATGATATTCGTCCTTATGCCTTAGGCTTAAGCATTGATATCCCATTTGAAACGGCAAACAAGCGGGATATCCGTATCGATAGCGCAAGGCATTTATCAGAAATCGCCAAACTTGAAATTGCCCAAACTGCTTGGCAATTGCGCAATCAAATCGCGCAGACTTTTAATGAATACCAACTTAACCGGAAGCTCATAGGCCTCTTGGCGGATGAGCAAGCCATTCGTCAAGAGATTGTCAATATTTACCAAAAACGCTTTGACTTAGGCGCGGCCTCTAACGGTGAATTAAGTATCGCTAAATTACAGTTCCAGACCATGCAATTTCAGTTAGCTGCAACACAGCGAGACGAATTAACCTTGCAGGCCAAGTTAGCAAGTAATCTCGGACTGCCGCTCGCTAAAGTTCGGGCCATGAATCTGACAGACTCAATCACTGCCCTACCTACTATTCCTTCTTCTACTGACGCACAAACCGCCGCATTATTGAATCGTCTAGATATCCGTATTGCACTGAAGCGCTATGCCTTGGCGGAAACTAAATTAAAATTGGAAATTACCAAGCAATACCCTGACATCATTTTAAGCCCGGGCTATGCCTATGAATTTGGCGACAATATTTGGTCGTTAGGGATATCGGGCTTACTTTCTATATTGAACAAAAATAAGGCCGCTATCGCCGAAGCCAAGCAGCTCCGAGAGGTAGAAGCTGCTCAATTCGAAGCGCTGCAAGCCAAGGTGGTAACGGATGTAAGTGTCGCTAATAGTGAGCTTATGCAAGCCCAGCAATCGATGCTGAATCAGCAGCAACTCCGCGACCTACAGCAAGCAAATGCACAGCGTATTCAGCGTCGTTTTGCTGCTGGTGACGCAGATCGGCTAGAACTTACATTTTCTAAATTAGAAAGCAATGCAGCTGAAAAGAACGTATTGCTTGCCCAAGCACAGCAAATAATGGCTCTGACGGAATTAGAAAACATGTTGCAGGAATCCCTTATGCAATCGAATAAGAATCCCAGCATGGCAGAATCAAGCGCTAAGAATTAGTCATAAGAATAGCAAACTACTCATTAATAGGTCATTGAAGGCGGTGCGTAATGAATCGTAAATTAGCCATTGTTATCGGCTTACAGGCATGCCTGATCGTCATATTATTTTGGGTATTGGTTTTTTACGGTAAAGATGAGTACGAAGCTTTTACCAAAGACTCCGATGATCAAATAGAAGCGCCGAACCGCATCAACAACAAAAACGGGATGACCACCATCACCGTGAGTCCTGCTACACAAACCCAAAGTGATATAACTGTTACGCCAGTTAAATCAACTAGCTACCAAACTGGCTTAAGCAGCTATGGCAACGTCATGGCAATTGACGGATTATTGGAACTGCGTGGCAAATATATGGCTGCGAAAGCAGAAGCAGATATTTCCCGTGCCGCACTGACGCGTAACAGATCAGAATATAGCCGCCTGCATGAACTTAACCTGGATGACAAAAATGTATCAGATAAGGCTGTAGCAACAGCGCTAGCGGACTTGAAAGGTGAGGAGACAAAGGCGTCAGCCGCAGAATCTACTGCTAAGAATATTACAGATAGCATGCGCCAAAGCTGGGGAGATGAACTGACAAGATTAGCTATCGATAGTAAAAATAATACATTATTGCAAAACCTTCTAGAATACAAAGAAGTACTCATTCAGGTTATTTTGCCATTTGATGCGCCTGAGCCGGCGAGTAATAGTAACTTGAATATATCGCCTACCGCATCCCCTTCACATGTAATTAAAGCTGACTTTATTTCACGGTCACCTATCAGTAATGCAACCATCCAAGGTAAAACTTATTTTTACCATGCTAAAACTACGGATCTACGTGCAGGCATGCAAGTCAATGCAATCAGTATCAAGCCAGCAGCTAACCAAACAAATAAATCTGGTGTCATCATCCCTACTAGCGCTGTTGTCTGGTACGGCGGTAAACCTTGGATCTATCGAAAAACGGGTTTAGACCTGTTTTACCGACTACCCGTTAATACTGACATCGAAGCTGAAAACGGCTGGTTTTATAAAGGCAATCTAAAGCCAGGTGACCAGTTAGTCACTAACGGTGCCCAATTGCTGTTATCAGAAGAGTTCAAATACCAGATTACTAATGAAAATGATGATTAAGCTGAGAAACTTAATCGGAGTTTCAGTGCGCACTCATATCGCAAAGCGATGTGGAGCTAAAGCTAGAGCTGGAGCTGGAGCTGGAGCTGGAGCAACGATGATTCTGAGACCAAGAATATTATGATGTCTTCTCTAGTTCGCTTTTCCATTCGCTTTAACGGCATCATAATCGGGCTTGCCAGTCTGGTTGTGCTATATGGTTCATATAACCTAACCCACAGTAATTTAGATGTATTCCCCGAGTTCTCTCCTACCCAGATTATCATTCAAACTGAATCGCCGGGGCTTTCAGCCGAGTTGGTAGAAACTTTGGTTACTCAACCGATCGAGTCGAGCATTGCTGGCACAGTGGGGATAGAAAGCATGCGTTCGCAGTCTATCCCTGGCTTATCGATCGTCACTGTGATTTTTGATGAAAAGACCGATATCTACCGCAACAGGCAAGTCGTCGCTGAACGCCTAGCCACCCTGAATAACCAGATTCCACAAGGAATCACGCCTAACATTACCTCTCTTACCTCCTCTGCAAGTACCGTTTTGGGTGTCGGTCTGACTTCTAAAACCCGTAGCCTCACTGAATTACGCACTATGGTAGATTGGACCATCGTGCCGCATTTATTGGCAATCCCGGGCGTTGCTGACGTTAACGTATTTGGCGGCAAAGTCCGTCAATTCCAAGTACAGGTTGACCCAGAAAAAATGATCCGTTATGGCATATCATTTATTCAAATCGAAGAAGCGGTGAAAAAAGCCACAGGCGTACGGGGCAATGGCTTTATCGAAAACAAGAATCAGCGCATCGTTATTAATACAGAAGGCCAATCTGCCACCCCGGAGAAACTCGCACTTACGACCCTGATGCGTAAAAATGGGCAGACTGTTCGTTTAAGTGATATAGGTAGAGTCATCGAAAATGCCGCACCCTCCATCAGTTCCGCAGCAATTAATGAAGAAACCGGCGTGTATTTATCTGTACAAGGTCAGCTA
>JACDEP010000200.1 GCA_013816325.1 Methylotenera sp. | reverse complement strand
TGTGTCTCTATGGATGACACCAGCGCGATCTAATTCACCCAAAATACCCATCACGCCACCGGCACGATGCACATCTTCCATATGATATTTAGGAGTTGCCGGAGCAACTTTACTTAAACACGGCACTTTGCGTGAAATACGGTCGATATCACTCATGGTGAAATCCAAACCGGCTTCATGTGCTGCGGCTAGCAAATGCAGCACTGTATTGGTTGAGCCGCCCATTGAAACATCAAGCGCCATGGCGTTTTCAAACGCCTGCATATTGGCGATGCTACGTGGCAATACTGAATAATCATCTTGCTCGTAATGACGTTTCGCCAGTTCTACAATCAAGCGTCCAGCCTGCAAGAATAATTGTTTACGTGCGCCATGTGTAGCAAGTGTAGAGCCGTTACCAGGCAAGCTCAGACCAAGCGCTTCTGTCAGGCAATTCATGGAGTTAGCGGTAAACATACCTGAGCATGAACCACAGGTTGGGCACGCTGAGCGTTCAATCGCATCGGACTCTGCATCAGAAACTTTGCTATCCGCCGCGGCTACCATCGCATCAACCAAATCTAGCTTATGCTCGACGCCTTGCCAATTGACTTTACCGGCCTCCATGGGGCCGCCAGAAACGAATACGACTGGAATATTAAGACGCAACGCTGCCATCAGCATACCCGGGGTGATCTTGTCGCAATTAGAGATACATACCAGTGCATCTGCACAGTGAGCATTCACCATATATTCCACGCTATCGGCAATCAAGTCACGGCTCGGCAAGCTATACAGCATACCGCCGTGACCCATAGCTATTCCATCATCTACAGCAATGGTGTTGAATTCTTTTGCCACGCCGCCAGCTCGTTCAATTTCACGCGCGACCATCTGACCTAGGTCTTTTAAATGCACGTGACCTGGCACGAACTGCGTGAACGAGTTGGAAATAGCGATGATAGGCTTATCAAAATCACCGTCTTTCATGCCGGTAGCGCGCCATAATGCGCGTGCGCCTGCCATATTACGGCCGTGAGTGGTGGTACGTGAACGATAAACTGGCATAATGAACCTTAATGCAATTAATTAACTCTATGAAACGGCGCACATAATAACGCCAAAAATTCCATCCAAAAATTCCATAGATAAAAACTATAGATAAAAAACGTATAATTCGATATTTTACTCTATTCTGAAAGCCAACCCTAGATGTTCGTTCACCCACAATTCGACCCTATAGCAATTCATATTGGTTCCTTTGGGATTCATTGGTATGGCCTTATGTATCTAACCGGTTTCCTCGCCTTTCTAGGATTAGGCAGATGGCAGATCAGATATCGCACTTGGTATGGTTGGACAGTACAAATGCTGGATGATGCACTATTCTTTGGTGCATTAGGTGTAATTTTAGGTGGCAGGCTCGGCTATGTACTGTTTTACCAGTTCAATTACTTTATGCAGCACCCGGCTGAAATCTTAGCGGTATGGCAGGGCGGCATGAGCTTCCATGGCGGTTTCCTTGGGGTGTTGATTGCCATGTGGGTATTTGCCCGTAAATACCATATTCATTGGCTGGCAATTATGGATTTTGTTGCGCCCTTAGTGCCGATCGGCTTAGGTGCTGGCCGTTTAGGTAACTTCATTAACGGTGAGCTTTGGGGTCGTGTGACTAATGGACAATGGGGGATGGTATTTCCCAAAGTAGATACGCAGTTACGCCACCCGTCACAGCTTTATGAATTCGCCCTGGAAGGTATCGTATTATTCCTGATACTTTGGATTTACTCAGCTAAACCCCGCGCTGTCGGGGCGATTTCCGCACTATTCCTCATTGGCTACGGTAGCTTTAGATTCTTGGTGGAATTCACCCGTGAACCGGATGATTACCTAGGTCTACTGTCAATGGGATTAAGCATGGGCCAATGGCTGAGCTTGCCGATGATACTGATTGGTATTGGAATGTTTGTAATCGTTAAAAAGAATAACAGGAGTATTTTTTAAAAATTCAATATAGTGTTAAAAACTCATCACTGCTTGCTAAAATAAACACTATTCAAACTTTTTATAACTATAAAATAGTTAATGAAAATTTATTTTTTATTAAAATCAGATAGATAGATAGATAGATTTTCTCACCTGCGTTTTCAGCTACCTTGGCATATTGTTTGCACTCCATTTATTGCGATTTAAATTAACAATATTAATAAACTTAGAGGAGCTGATGATGAAAACTTTAGTTCAGCGAGTATTTGGCAATACCATTAATAACGAAGCTAATGTACTTAGCGCATTCCCAAATAGTAAGCTACAAGAAGTAGCTAAGGAAATACAAAAGAAATTGGAACTCAAACGCGCAGCGGAAATGACGGACGACCAGAAAATTGCCATGGTTATTGCTGCGTTAAGAGCCAAGAATAAAGCCTCGCCAAAGAGTATTCGCTAGTTACTGTAGGCTAACTTAACAGCAGCGCTTAACGCCTTTCCATTTACCATCCTGCCATTGCCTGAAGAACTCTTCGCGACTCAATAATGGCGGCATTTCCTCAAGGTTATTCTCAATATTGGAATGCGCTTCTGCATAATGCTTTGAATATTGCTCGTAGGCATCATCGCCTGATAAACGGCGCACCAAACTCCATAAGTTTACACATTTCGTTTTTAAGGCTTTAATCATTAGTCTCTTATCCAGTCCTCAACTAAACGACTTGGCTCGTGTGGCGCTTCGGTCAAGGGTAGTAGCGGCTTCCCTGCCAAATAGCGATAAGCCAGTCGCATGGTATCGATAATCACCACCCAAAGCACTATTACAAAGAACATTGTCAAATAAGCATCCAGTTGCTGGTTAAATATCAATTGCGGTGCTACTGCGGCTTTTTCTGGTGGTAATGCGCCAGAAGCCAGCTTGGCTGCCATATCATTGGCTGCGGAAAAAAACCCAATACGGATGTCATCGCTAAAAATCTTTTGCCAAGCGGCTGTAGTAGTGATGATCACTAGCCATATCAGCGGCAATGCGGTGATCCATGCATATTTAAGTTTGCCAGATTTCACTAGGATGCCCGTCCCTACACATAAGGCAATAGCCGCCAGCATTTGGTTCGCGATACCAAATAGCGGCCAAAGAATATTCACGCCGCCGTTCGGATCTATCACGCCGATATACAGGAA
>JACDEP010000199.1 GCA_013816325.1 Methylotenera sp. | reverse complement strand
GCGTAATGCCTAGGAATGAGCCCATGCCAAGTTTTTTGAGCTCGTCTTTTTCTAATACCTTGACCTTGAAATCATATTTTTTACCCATAACTACTGCTTCGTCAGCCAAGTAGGTAGGCGTACATATATTCGGTGGCAGGTTGCCTAGGTCTTTAGCTAAACTCACGCCTTTGGCCAGCGCTTTTCCGTCCGCTATGCCATATTCAGCTTCTTTTACATCAGCATGTTGCGCAACGTGAATCGTAAGTTTGAAAATGCCTTTTTTTGCAGCCTCTTTACTTGCTTCTTTTTTACTTTTTATCGCATCAAATTTATAGCTTGCGTCCAGCGCCACTTCTGTCAAATGTGCGGTTTTCCATCGGGTGCTAAGTTTTTTAACTGGCAGGTTGGCAAGATAAGTAATGACATCATTTGCCTTGGTATTAGACAGCGCTTTGATAGAGACACGCACCGCCTGGCAATATTGCTTTTCAGCAAACTCTGCCGCCTTGCCTAAGCCAACCAGTAAGACCCGCTCGGCCGCAACGCCAGGAACATTATGCAAAACTAGGCTACTTGCTAATTTACCGTCGATGTCACCGCGTTTAAGGATGTTGCTGATATAGCCTTCTGAAATCTGGTCTAATGCAACACCGTCTTCGGATAACTTTGCACCTTCGTACATGCCTATAATCAAACAATCGCTACGCGGATTTTCCAGATTGCCCGTTTTTATGCTAAATTCCATCTAGTCACATCCTTTATCTATTATTTTTTAAATTATCCCGTGTTTTACACGTAATTCATAGTCGTAAATATATTGCCATTATCCTATGCTTTTTAAGCGCTCCCTCATACAGGAACTTATATCCACCGCCGCTGGCTCTTTCCTCATACTTGTGGGCATCGTGATTGCGCAGCGTGCCGCTTATTTGATTAGTCTTGCGGCAAAAGGTATTTTGCCGAATGATGCTATCAGCATTATGTTAGGTTTTAACATGATTAAGTTCCTGCCCATGCTGCTATCGTTGACTTTATTTTTGGCAGTACTCATGACACTATCACGCTGGTATCGCGATTCAGAAATGGTGGTTTGGTTAAGCGCAGGCTTAAGCATCAAGAGTTGGATCAAGCCAGTGCTTTACTTTACCGTGCCAGTCATTCTACTTATTTCAACCTTGAGCTTATTCATCATGCCCTGGGCAACCAATAAAGGTCAAGATTACACAACACAACTTAAAAGTCGCGATGAATTGGCTTCTATTAGCCCAGGTGTGTTTAAAGAATCTAGCAATGCTGAGCGGGTATTTTTTGTCGAAAGTTTTGATGAACTCGGCAATATAGTCAAAAATGTCTTCGTTCAGTCATTACAACACCAAAAATTGGGCATAATTGTGGCGGCGGAAGGCAGCCGATTATCACAAAAGAATGGCGACAATTTCTTAGTTATGCACAACGGCAGACGCTACCAAGGCGAAAGAAATAGCAAAGAATTTTCCACCACCCAATTTGAAAGTTACGCATTACGCATTGAAACTGCCGAAGTGAAACAGGAACCGCCCAAAACCCAATCTAAATCTAGCCAAGAACTACTTTTAAATAATGATAGCGCCAACAGTGCTGAGTTACAGTGGCGACTGGCTATACCAATCTCGGCATTGTTATTGGCCCTGCTAGCGATACCACTTAGCTCGGTGGACCCGCGTGCCGGACGCTCAGTGAATTTTGTCATGGCACTTATCATTTATATGATTTACAACAACTTATTAAGTATCGCACAGGCATGGATCACGCAGGGTAAGCTTAATGAGACTATTGGTTTATGGCCTGTACATTTTCTTTTCTTGTTAATTACGGTTTATATGTTTTATAGGCGCGGTAATCAGTTACCTATGTGGCCTGATTTCTTCTCAAGTGCATGGCTAAAAGTCCGTGCCCGACGTAAGTAATAAGTCATGAATATTATTACCCGCTATCTACTTAAAGAAATTACGCTCAATGTAGTGTTTGTCATGCTTGCACTTCTTGGCATGTTCTCTTTTTTTGACCTGGTCCAAGAGCTAGAAGACCTGGGCAAAGGTAGTTATGGCTTATCCAAAATTCTGGCATTTGTATTACTAAGTGCACCGGGCCACATTTATGAAGTCATGCCTGTAGCTGTATTAGTAGGCTGCATGTATAGCATCGGTCAGTTAGCGCGGCATTCCGAGCTTGTAGTATTGAGAGTAAGTGGAATATCGCTGGGTAATATCGCTTTCCTGTTGTTAAAGGTTGGGCTAGTTTTTACGCTGATTACTTTTATCGTAGGTGAATTGATTACACCATTTAGCGAAAAAATGGCGCAACGCCTCCGCATCAAAGCTACTGAATCAGTAGTAGCGCAAGATTTCAGGTCTGGTCTTTGGGTAAAAGACGGTAATAGTTTCGTAAACGTTGAAGAAGTATTACCCGATGCCGCGCTACTTAATATCCATATCTACGAATTCGACAAAAGCTTCAAGCTGCGCACCATTAGCACCGCCAAACGCGGTCAGTTCGAGAATGAAGCCTGGAACCTTAAAGATGTAACACAGACATTTTTCGATAAAGATACAATCCGCTCCAGCCATTTTACCGAAGCTAATTGGCGCTCCCTTATACGGCCAGAACTACTCAATGTGTTATTAGTCTTGCCGGAAAAAATGTCAGCATGGAACTTGTATTCTTACATTAACCATCTGAAGCTTAATAAGCAAAAAACCACACGTTACGACGTAGCGATCTGGTCCAAGTTGATATACCCGCTTGCCTGCCTGGTGATGGTGGTATTGGCTCTGCCATTCGGCTTTATCCAACAACGATCCGGTGGCGCTAGTACCAAAATCTTCATTGGGATTATGCTTGGCGTGCTTTACCAGATATTAAACAGGGTCTTCGTGCATTTGGGTTTACTCAATGACTGGTCGCCATTATTGAGTGCGGTTACCCCAACTATATTATTTTTAATAGCAGGTATTACGATGTTGTATTACGTGGAACAGCAGTAATTCTGTTTTTTAACAATCGATCGTGCAAATAGCACCTGTCTCGATCAATTAAAGCCCATAAAAATCCCAAGCCTAGTAGCATTAAACTGGCTGTCGCTACTACATATCGTAGTGTTGCAGCCTTGAAAGTTAGTGGTTTGACTGCTTTATCG
>JACDEP010000084.1 GCA_013816325.1 Methylotenera sp. | reverse complement strand
CACTGCAACCCCATCGTGCTTCACGAGTAAATCGCTACACACTACCGGGGCGCACCTTCTCCCGAAGTTACGGTGCTAATTTGCCGAGTTCCTTCTCCCGGGTTCTCTCAAGCGCCTTAGAATTCTCATCCTGCCCACCTGTGTCGGTTTGCGGTACGGTCTTATACAACTGAAGCTTAGTGGCTTTTCTTGGAAGCTTGGTATCAATCACTTCGTCTACAAGTAGACTCGTTATCACGCCTTGGCATTAATGACTCTCCGGATTTGCCTAAAGAATCTGCCTACACGCTTGAACCGGGACATCCAACACCCGGCTGACCTAACCTTCTCCGTCCCCACATCGCATTGTATAAAGGTACAGGAATATTAACCTGTTTCCCATCAGCTACGCATCTCTGCCTCACCTTAGGGGCCGACTCACCCTGCGCCGATGAACGTTGCGCAGGAAACCTTGGGCTTTCGGCGAGGGTGCTTTTCACACCCTTTATCGCTACTCATGTCAGCATTCGCACTTCTGATACCTCCAGCATTCCTCACAGAACACCTTCGCAGGCCTACAGAACGCTCTCCTACCATGCACACACTATAAATAGTATGGCATCCGAAGCTTCGGTTACGTGCTTAGCCCCGTTACATCTTCCGCGCAGGACGACTCGACCAGTGAGCTATTACGCTTTCTTTAAATGATGGCTGCTTCTAAGCCAACATCCTGGCTGTCTGTGCCTTCCCACTTCGTTTTCCACTTAGCACGTCATTTGGGACCTTAGCTGTCGGTCTGGGTTGTTTCCCTCTTGACCACGGACGTTAGCACCCATGGTCTGTCTCCCGTAATTGCATTTCTCAGTATTCGGAGTTTGCAATGGTTTGGTAAGATCTTATGATCCCCCTAGCCATAACAGTGCTCTACCCCCAAGAATGATATACGAGGCACTACCTAAATAGTTTTCGGAGAGAACCAGCTATTTCCAAGTTTGTTTAGCCTTTCACCCCTATCCACAGCTCATCCCCAAATTTTTCAACATTTGTGGGTTCGGACCTCCAGTACCTGTTACGGCACCTTCATCCTGGCCATGGATAGATCACTTGGTTTCGGGTCTACACCCAGCAACTAGACGCCCTATTCGGACTCGCTTTCGCTACGCCTCCCCTATCGGTTAAGCTTGCTACTGAATGTAAGTCGCTGACCCATTATACAAAAGGTACGCAGTCACGGAACAAGTCCGCTCCCACTGTTTGTATGCATACGGTTTCAGGATCTATTTCACTCCCCTCCCGGGGTTCTTTTCGCCTTTCCCTCACGGTACTGGTTCACTATCGGTCGATTACGAGTATTTAGCCTTGGAGGATGGTCCCCCCATGTTCAGACAAGGTTTCTCGTGCCCCGCCCTACTTGTCGTTATCCTAGTTCTACACACGGGATTTCGTATAAGGGGCTATCACCCTCTATGGCCGGACTTTCCATTCCGTTCTACTATCGCATGTGCTAAAAATAACAGGCTATTCCATGTTCGCTCGCCACTACTTACGGAATCTCGGTTGATTTCTTTTCCTCGAGCTACTTAGATGTTTCAGTTCACTCGGTTTGCCACCATCTCCCTATATATTCAGGAGCGGTTACCCTTGCGGGTGGGTTTCCCCATTCGGACATCTCCGGATCAAAGCTTATTTGCCAGCTCCCCGAAGCTTTACGCAGGCTATCACGTCCTTCATCGCCTGTAATCGCCAAGGCATCCACCATATGCACTTATTCACTTGATCCTATAACTTTAAAACCTGAACCCTTTTAAATATCCAGATTTCGCGGCGCATGAGACGCCAGCTATAGGTTTTCTAAAGCAACTTTGTCACTATTCCAAGGTTGTAGAATAATGACTGGTTTTTTGTTTCATTTATTTCTTGGTTATTTCGTGTGTAATCCATATTGCTATGCATCACTACACTATCTAACTGGAACTAAACGAAGCAAATGTTTCGATTTTGCAATCAATTACTACCCATTTTGAACACACATCCTCATCACAAAGATATGTGCTCACTTTACTTCTTCCATTTTGTTAAAGAACAGTCTAGTTAAAAACTAGAAGCAAACATTCAAACGAACGCTTGCTTCTAATTTCTTACTCACAACATCAATTGATACTTCATAAAACTTGGTGGAGGATAACGGGATCGAACCGTTGACCCCCTGCTTGCAAAGCAGGTGCTCTCCCAGCTGAGCTAATCCCCCTCTTGTCTAAGCCATGATTAGGCTACACAATACTGCGTTGCTCAACACCTCGTATAAAAAACTACACGTCGGTATTTCGCGTCTGTCTTGTTTGCCTCTCAAGTCTTATACGTTGAGCGAACTGCTTGCTTTGATAAGACCTTCAGATTTACAAGAATCTAGTAGCTCAAGGCAGAGGAGTGCGCCGCATACATTTAAGCATGCAAGCATTCCGATAACGCCGAAATACGCTGATTATTGTGAATCTGTTGGTGGGTCTGGATGGACTCGAACCATCGACCCCCGCCTTATCAAGACGGTGCTCTAACCAGCTGAGCTACAGACCCTATAAAAGGTTATAGCGTCGCCGCTAATGTTTAGGCCAATCTTTGATGTTGCGTTTTGCCTAACAACTGATAAGTGTGAATGCTTGCAAGTTCGATGTTTCTCTAGAAAGGAGGTGATCCAGCCGCACCTTCCGATACGGCTACCTTGTTACGACTTCACCCCAGTCATGAATACTACCGTGGTAAGCGTCCTCCCGAAGGTTAGACTACCTACTTCTGGTAAAACCCACTCCCATGGTGTGACGGGCGGTGTGTACAAGGCCCGGGAACGTATTCACCGCGACATGCTGATCCGCGATTACTAGCGATTCCGACTTCATGTAGTCGAGTTGCAGACTACAATCCGGACTACGATCGGCTTTCTGGGATTGGCTCCCCCTCGCGGGTTGGCAACCCTCTGTACCGACCATTGTATTACGTGTGAAGCCCTGGCCATAAGGGCCATGAGGACTTGACGTCATCCCCACCTTCCTCCGGTTTGTCACCGGCAGTCCCATTAAAGTGCCCAACTAAATGATGGCAATTAATGGCAAGGGTTGCGCTCGTTGCGGGACTTAACCCAACATCTCACGACACGAGCTGACGACAGCCATGCAGCACCTGTGTTACCGCTCTCTTTCGAGCACTAAACCATCTCTGGTAAATTCGGTACATGTCAAGGCCAGGTAAGGTTTTTCGCGTTGCATCGAATTAATCCACATAATCCACCGCTTGTGCGGGCCCCCGTCAATTCATTTGAGTTTTAATCTTGCGACCGTACTCCCCAGGCGGTCTACTTCACGCGTTAGCTGCGTTACTCATGGATTTTACTCCACCAACAACTAGTAGACATCGTTTAGGGCGTGGACTACCAGGGTATCTAATCCTGTTTGCTCCCCACGCTTTCGTGCATGAGCGTCAATATTATCCCAGGGGGCTGCCTTCGCCATTGGTATTCCTCCACATCTCTACGCATTTCACTGCTACACGTGGAATTCTACCCCCCTCTGACATATTCTAGTCCTGTAGTTTCAAACGCAGTTCCCAAGTTGAGCTCGGGGATTTCACATCTGACTTACAGAACAGCCTGCGCACGCTTTACGCCCAGTAATTCCGATTAACGCTCGCACCCTACGTATTACCGCGGCTGCTGGCACGTAGTTAGCCGGTGCTTCTTATCAAGGTACCGTCAACCTCAGCCTATGTTAGAGACTAAGTTTTCTTCCCTTGCGAAAGAGCTTTACAACCCGAAGGCCTTCTTCACTCACGCGGAATGGCTGGATCAGGCTTGCGCCCATTGTCCAAAATTCCCCACTGCTGCCTCCCGTAGGAGTCTGGACCGTGTCTCAGTTCCAGTGTGGCTGGTCGTCCTCTCAGACCAGCTACTGATCGTCGCCTTGGTGGGCCTTTACCCCACCAACTAGCTAATCAGATATCGGCCGCTCCATTAACGCCAGGTCCGAAGATCCCTAGCTTTCCCCCGTAGGGCGTATGCGGTATTAGCCAACCTTTCGATTAGTTATCCCCCATTATTGGATACGTTCCGATATATTACTCACCCGTTCGCCACTAACTTAAAGAGCAAGCCCTTTAAGCCCGTTCGACTTGCATGTGTAAAGCATTCCGCCAGCGTTCAATCTGAGCCATGATCAAACTCTTCAGTTTAATGTATGACTATTACTATTTCCTCTTTCGAGGTGGTATTTCGCTTTTGCTTTATTCACCCTATTCTCTGACGATAATCAAAGAACGTGATAGGTGAAAGACTCAAATTCATTTCAAGGTCTGTGTGATTCCTATTACTAAGAACCGTTACATATTTGTCATAAATTTAAGTGTAAGCACTTGTTTTTCTGAGGCATCACTTAAACCAAACAACTAAGTTAAATTCCACAAAGATTTTAAGGCCTTCATGAACAAGTTAGTTGCGTCTAAGCTAGCGTCTCGTTCCCACAAGCACCCACACTTATCAGTTGTTATTTTGTTAAAGAGCTTTATTTCTATACCAAAAAGTGAATCACTTTCTAGTATCCTCGTTACCGCTTTGCGTCAACGAGGTGCGCATTATACAGAGCTTTTTAAGGCCGTCAATACTAATTCTGAAAGATTTCGTAATTAATATTAACTGTATTTTTTGACTGCGCTTTTTTGTTACTTTTACTTATTTTCACTAGCATTAATTTGCTAGCGAAGGCGCGCATTCTACAGAGGTTTTAAATCTGGTCAACAGTAATTTTGAAAAAATTCAAATTAGTATTGAATGTAGTTTTTACAGCGGCTTTTTTCTTGCTTATTTCTACTACTCGGTAACATTGTTTCGTTAGCGAAGGCGCGCATTCTACCGGGCGCTACATTTTGGTCAACCCCAAAATCACGCTGTTACAAAATAATTACATTTGCGAATTTACGCTTGCCCACTTGGGCTACTACAGTGCAGCCTTTGCTAATCATATAGGCTTTGTCGGATACTTTTTCACCATCTAATTTAATGCCACCCTGCTCTATGGCGCGAAAGGCTTCAGAGGTGCTGGTGACGAGGCCGGCCAGTTTAAGCAGTTGCGCAACACCTATACTCTCGTTATCAATCGTCACCGTCACTTCGGGCACGTCATCTGGAATACCGCCTTTAGACCGGGTTTGAAAATCAACCAATGCTTTCTCAGCATCTGCATGGTTATGAAAGCGCGCCACGATTTCTTGTGCGAAACGCACTTTGATATCGCGCGGATTGCTACCAGCCGCAACCTCTGCTTTCCATTTGGCGATAGATTCCAATGACTCGAATGAGAGCAACTCTATAAAGCGCCACATCAATTCATCGGAAATCGACATGATTTTTGCAAAGATAATTTCAGGCGCTTCAGCGATACCAATATAGTTACCGAGCGATTTGGACATTTTATTGACGCCGTCTAGGCCTTCCAGCAAAGGCATGGTCAATACACATTGCTGGCTTTGTCCGGCTTGTTTCTGTAGCTCGCGGCCCATTAGCAGGTTGAATTTCTGGTCAGTACCACCCAGCTCAACATCAGCTTGGAGTGCGACCGAATCGTAGCCTTGTAATAAAGGATACAAGAACTCATGGATGGCAATTGGCTGATTACCTTTATATCGCTTTGAAAAATCATCGCGTTCTAACATTCTTGCAACCGTATGACTGGCAGCCAGCTTGAGCATCCCCGCCGCCCCCAGCTCAGTGAGCCATTTGGAATTGAACACCACTTCGGTTTGTTCTGGCTTTAAGATTTTGAATACTTGCGCTGTATAAGACTTGGCGTTTTCTTGCACCTGCTCGGCAGTTAACGGCGGACGCGTAGCGCTTTTGCCAGTTGGGTCGCCTATCATGCCCGTGAAATCGCCAATCAAGAATAACACTTGGTGACCCAATTCTTGGAACTGACGTAATTTATTGATAAGCACGGTATGACCCAAATGCAAATCGGGTGCCGTAGGATCAAAACCAGCTTTAATTCGTAACGGAATACCTTTTTTGAGCTTTTCGACCAATTCGGCCTCGATTAAAAGCTCATCTGCACCACGCTTAATGACTGCCAGTTGTTGATTGATGTCAATATTCACGTTTATATATCCTTAAAAACACGGCAAAATAATGGTGTAAAGATTATTTCATTTGCTTGTTTTAATTGAGTTTTCTGTTAGTATCTGATGCCGTATTATATTTTTATGAAGGTCAGCCCGTGGAAAATAACGAGCTTAATCAAAGCCCCATAACCTCTAATTATTCCAACATCGATGATGGTTTATATATTTCACAGCAAAACGCTATTTTAGCGCAAAACCTTGACAAAGCTGAACGTAAGTTTCAGCAAGTCTCGGAGCGTAAATTTAAATTACGCTGGATTCTGGCAATCTCTTGCTTTCCTTTATTCGGCATCTATGCCGCGTTCGGTATCGCGCCGCAAACTTTAACCGGTACGATCGCAACAACCGCTATGACCGAAGAAATCGTCCTGCCAACTATTACCAATAGTGAACTGCAAGCCGCTAACGAAAACTTCTGGTACAAAGAGCGTGTACGCCGTGACGATACTTTATCGAGTGTCCTTGGTCGCTTGAATATACGTAACCGCGATGCAATCGACTACATCAGCCATAATAATGCTGCTAGCGAAATTGGCGCCAACTTGAAACCGGGTAATGAGTTTGAAGCACAAACCGATATTGACGGCAATTTGATTACTCTTGAATACCAGTTGGATAATGACAATTATATTGCGATTAACCAAACCGATACTGGCTACGAAGCCAGCAAAATCGCTCACCAGCTGGCTAAACGTCCAATATTAAAATCTGCCGAAATTAAAAGTTCTTTATTTGGCGCTACTGACGGTGCGAATATTCCCGATAGCGTGGCTATTCAAGTGGCTGAAATGTTTGAAAGCGAAATCGACTTTCATACTGATTTACGCCGCGGTGATCATTTCAATGTCATTTACGAAGGTAACTATGACCAAGGCGAACTGTTGAAAACGGGCGATGTGCTGGCTGCAGAATTTGTGAATAACGGCAAAACCTACCGCGCGATTGGCTACAGGGACAGCAATGGCGAGATGCGCTATTACACCCCCGAAGGTAAAAGCCTGCATAAATCCTTTTTACGTTCCCCGCTGGAATTCACGCGTATCAGCTCCGGTTTCAGTTTGGGTCGTTTCCATCCTATTTTACAACGCATGAAAGCGCACAAAGGTGTGGACATGGCAGCACCGACTGGGACGCGAGTTAAAGCCTCAGGTGATGCCACAGTGGATTTTGTTGGTCAAAAAGGCGGCTATGGCAATGTAATTGTCTTGCGCCATGCCAATGGTGTCAGTACGGTATATGGTCATTTATCACGCTTTGCTGCGGGTTTGCATCGTGGTGAAAAAGTTACCCAAGGTGAAGTGATTGGCTTTGTCGGCATGACAGGTTTGGCTACTGGCCCGCATCTGCATTATGAGTTCTTGTTGAATGGCGAACATCGGGACCCGATGAAAGCAGCCTTACCAAAAGCTGATCCAATTAGCGCGCAGAATAAAATGGCGTTTGACAGTTTAAGCAATCAATTGAGCACCCAACTTAACCTATTAGGCACCAGCAATATCGCTGCCTTAGATTAATCAACAAGACACTCCATTCAAATCATGGCTAGCCAGCTCTTCATCGGATTGATGTCTGGCACCAGCCTTGATGGGATAGATGCTGCACTTGTGGAATTTGATAGTGCTGCAGGTTCTCCACTAAAAACATTAAATACTCATTTTCTGCCTTATTCCGCTGAATTGCGCTCTGTAATTTTAAGGCTGCAGCATCCTACTGACAATGAGCTGGAAACGACAGCTTTAATCAGTAACCAACTTGCCAAGCTTTTTGCAAGTGCCGTGAAACAATTACTTACCAAAGCTAAGATCACTAGCGATCGTATTGTTGCCATCGGCTGCCATGGCCAGACTATTCGCCATCAGCCCGGGTTAAACGATGGCATCGGTTTTACCATGCAAATCGGCAATGCCGCCCTATTAGCAGAATTGACAGATATCACAGTGGTAGCGGATTTCCGTAGTCGCGATATTGCCGCTGGTGGGCAAGGTGCACCATTGGTACCGGCATTTCACCACGCAGTATTTTCCAGCAATGATAAAACTCGCGCCTTAATCAATATCGGTGGTATCGCCAATATCACCTACCTTGCAAAAAATGAAGTATTTGGCTTTGATACCGGCCCCGGTAACATGCTGCTGGACGCGTGGATTAAGCGCCACCAAGGCTTGGATTATGATGCAGATGGTGCTTGGGCCAGAACTGGGGAGATCATCAAGCCTTTGTTGTCCACCATGCTTACAGAGGCTTATCTAGCACTGTTACCACCTAAAAGCACCGGCCGTGACTTGTTTAACGAGCAATGGCTGGACCAGCACCTTTTAAATACCAATTATTTGCCGCAGGATGTAGCACGGACTTTAGTAGCATTTACCGTCCAAAGCATTGCGGATTCTTTACAAAATTATTGTGGTAGCATTGATGAAACTTATTTATGTGGTGGCGGAGCGCATAACACTTTACTAAAAAGTGAATTGCAAAAGCTATTAACTCATTGCCAGTTGGCTACTACCGAAACGTTAGGGATTGGCGTGGATTGGGTCGAAGCCATTGCCTTTGCCTGGCTTGCAAAACAATGCCTTGATAAGAAAACCGCTAACTTACCGCAAGTCACCGGTGCAAATGCGGCGCGTATATTAGGCGCAATTTACCAGCGCTAAGCCACTTACCTTTTACAAAAACTAATCGCCTTTGTCTCGCAAAATAGCTTGATTGAGCATTTAGCTGCATCATTTAGTATAATTATCACTTATAGCGATTCAAATATATAAGACTCAACATGATCAAAAAACCGACTAAAGCTACCTTGACCTTTGACAATGGAGCACCTCCCATCGAGTTACCTATGCTTTCCGGCACTTTGGGTAACGATGTGATTGATATCCGCAGTCTGGGGAAACATGGCATATTTACTTATGACCCCGGTTTTATGTCCACTGCGGCCTGTAATTCTAATATCACGTTTATAGATGGCGAAGAAGGCTTGCTGTATTACCGCGGCTACCCAATTGAGCAACTCGCTGAACATTGTAATTTTATGGAAGTGTCTTACCTGCTGCTGCATGGTGAGTTACCTAATGTCGAGCAAACCAAGCAGTTCACCGACACCATCACTGAAAACACCATGCTGCATGATCAGCTGACCAATGTGTTCCG
>JACDEP010000001.1 GCA_013816325.1 Methylotenera sp. | reverse complement strand
GTGCTAGCCACCCTACTACAGAGAGCAAGATTGCTGCATTGCAAGGTACTGAGTTCGATACCGGCTTAGATATCGCTGCAGTGCAGGAGGTTAGCGCTTATTTTCGTGAAGTGCGTAAAAAATACTGGCAATTTGAAAGTGAATACACTGGGGTAGATACACGTGTCATAGTCAACCAAGTTCCAGGTGGCATGATTTCTAACTTAAGTAATCAGTTAAAAGAGCAAGGTGCCTTAGACCGCATGGATGCTGTATTGGCAGAGATACCAGCAGTGCGTAAAGACTTGGGCTATATACCGCTAGTGACACCCACCTCACAAATCGTAGGTACACAAGCGGTATTAAATGTAATGACTGGTGAGCGCTATAAATCGATTACCAATGAAGTGAAAAACTATTTTTTGGGTCAATATGGCAAATCCCCTAGCCCAGTGAACCCGGAGGTGAAAAAACTTGCAATTGGCGATGCAAACCCAATTACTTGCCGCCCAGCTGATTTATTAGCACCTGAACTTGCGAAAATCACCAGCGAAGCCGAACGTTTTGCTAAGTCTGAAGAAGATGTACTGACTTATGCAATGTTCCCGGATATTGGTAAAACATATTTGCAAGAGCGCAATGCCGACTCGTTAACGCCAGAGGTGTTGCTTGACAAGGCTGCAGCGACTGCTGGTGCCTCACGCTTTGCCCCTACTGAGTTTAAAGTAACATTGCATGGCGAAACATTCCATATCAATCTCACGGGCAGCGGTCATGCGGGTGAAGAAAAACGTCCGTTCTATGTGTCTATTGATGGTATTGCCGAAGAGGTTATGGTTGAAACCTTAAATGAGATCGAAGTATCAGGTAATGGCAGCAGCAATGGTGCTGGTAAGAAGAAAGCCGCAATCGCTAAAAGCGGACGTCCGCGCCCTAGCCATGCTGGGCATGTAACAACGTCAATGCCAGGCACTATTGTTGCGGTTAAGGTAAAAGCTGGGGATAAAGTCACGGCGGGCGATGGAGTGCTGGTAATTGAAGCGATGAAAATGGAAAACGAGATTCAAGCTTCAAAAACCGGTATTGTAGTGGCCGTGCATGTCGCCAAAGGTGATACGGTAACGCCAGATGAGTCATTGCTTGAAATCCAACCTGAGTAATCCTAAAGCAAAGCCATTGTAATTTAATGCATAAGCCGACAGAATGCTACTGTCGGCTTTTTTATTGGCCTTTTTGAATGAATATTAATTTGAACGTAACCACACCATCTGCTCTAATCTTAGCTTCGTCGTCAATTTATAGACGCGAACTGCTGACCCATTTGCAGATTCCTTTTACTTGGATTTCGCCTAACGTAGATGAAACGATATTGGCCGGCGAACAGCCACAAGAAACCGCTTTAAGGCTTGCGCAAGTAAAAGCTAGGAAGGTCGCCGAAAGTCATGCGAATGCATTGATTATCGGCTGTGACCAAGTGGCTACGCTAGATGGCATTCAACTAGGGAAACCGCTGAATCATGACAATGCCACAAAACAGTTACGTATGATGCAAGGCCGTGAGGTCACTTTTCACAGCGCTTTATGTCTATACAATGCGGCTAAGCAAACCATGCAGGCTGAAGTGGTGCCTTATGTGGTCCAATTTAGGAACCTAAGCGATGCACAAATCGAACACTATCTTATTAAAGAGCAGCCATATCATTGCGCAGGTAGCGCTAAATCCGAAGGCTTGGGGATCGCCATCATAGAGCGGATGATGGGCGAAGACCCCAACGCGTTAATTGGCCTGCCGCTTATCAAATTGGTAAGCATGTTGCAAGATGAAGGGGTCAACGTAATCTAGTACGGTTCGTTACATTACACTGAGTAATATACACACTCAAAGCTCGAAAACACAGCTACCTTACAACTGGAGATATATCTATGCTCAAACGTCATGCCCTAGCCATCGCTACATTATTCTCAGCCCCTTTTATGCCCTATGCTGGCAACGTGCTAGCAGAAGAGAGCAAAGCAGAAATCCGCAGCACTATCAATGACCAGCAAAACGTTACGGTCACCATTTATAACAACAATCTCGCTTTGGTAAAAGACCAGCGCAAGATTAAGTTATTGACAGGCGTATCCACACTTGCAATACGTGACGTAAGCGCACAAATGCGCGCAGAAACTGCTTTCTTAAGAAGCTTGACCAGTCCAGGCAGCCTTACAACCTTAGAGCAATATTTTGATTATGATTTATTGACCCCTGAAAAATTACTTGAGAAATATGTAGGTAAAACAGTTTCAATAGTCAAAACTCACCCTACCACTGGCGAAGAAAAAATTGAGCAAGCCACAGTGTTATCCGTAAATAACGGCGTAGTGCTAAAAATTGGCAACCATATTGAAACAGGAATCCCAGGACGAATTGTTTATAACGATATTCCAGCCAACTTGCGTGATCGCCCAACATTGGTAACGCAAATCAATAATAAGGTAGCGTCAGAGCAAACCGTCGAATTAAGCTATTTGACGGGTGGGGTGGCGTGGAAAGCTGATTATGTTGCTGAACTAAGCCCGAAAGAAGATAGCGTAGATCTGTCAGGCTGGATAACACTGACCAATACCAGCGGTACTAGTTACAACAATGCCAAGCTGCAGTTAGTTGCGGGCGATGTTAATCGCGTGCAGGAAAATTATCCGCGGGCTATGTCCTTACGCAAAAATCAGGAATTGATGGTTGCCGATGCTTCAGCACCAATGGCTGAAGAGTCTTTGCTTGAATACCATCTTTACTCACTCGACCGCCCTACCACCATTGCCGAGAACCAAACCAAGCAGGTTGCCTTGCTCTCTGCAAATGGCGTACCGGCACGTAAGGAGCTGGTATTACGCGGTGCCGATTATTACTACCAAAGCCAGCAAGGCGATTTAGGCACTAAAATTAAAGTTGGTGTCTTCGTTGAATTCGATAATAAAGAAGTTTCTAAGTTAGGGATGCCCTTACCTAAAGGCATTATGCGAGTTTACAAAAAAGACGCGCTGGGCAATGCCCAATTTGTAGGCGAAGATAACATTGACCATACGCCTAACAATGAGGTGGTACGGCTTAAACTGGGCGAATCGTTTGATGTGACTGCCGATAAGAAACAGACCAATTTCAAAGTGCTGCCCCGCCCCTCAAAAGGTAATAGCGCATTTGAGAGTGCCTATGAAATTACGCTAAAAAATGCCAAGAAGGAAAAAGTTATTGTTACAGTGCAAGAGCCTATCAATGGTGATTGGATCATTCTTTCTGAAAACCGAGCACATAAAAAAGTTAACAGCGCTTTAGCAGTATGGAAAGTAGAGATTCCGGCTGAAGGCAGCGCCACGCTTATCTACCGGGCAAGTGTAAAATATTAATTTTGAAAAAAATACTAGAAAGAAAATTGTGAATTTAGGCACTTTATATTTGATTCCCGTGACGCTTGGCGATGACAATATCGCCAAAGTATTACCCACTGAAGTAGTCAGCCTCGCCCAGCAACTTGAGGTATTTGTCGTTGAAAACGAAAAGACTGCGCGCCATTTCTTGAGCACCATCAAAACCAACAAACCCGTGCGTGAACTTCAATTATTGACACTTAATGAGCATACGACAGATAAGGAATTACCTGAGTTATTAAAACCGTTATTAGCAGGGTTTAATGTAGGATTGATGAGCGAAGCTGGCTGTCCGGCTATTGCAGATCCGGGTGCCAAGCTTGCCGAATTGGCACACCGTAAAGGTATCAAAGTAGCGCCATTAGTTGGCCCTAGCTCAATATTGCTGAGCTTGATGGCCTCTGGCTTAAATGGTCAAAGGTTCACGTTTCTTGGTTATATCCCAGCAAGTAAAGCAGCACGTATCCAGCGCCTGAAAGAAATTGAAAGGAACTCGAGTAAATATAATGAAACACAGATTTTCATAGAAACCCCCTATCGTAACCAGCATTTATTGGAAGATATTTTGACGCATAGCAGTCCTGCTACTAAGCTCTGTATTGCTTGTAATATCAGCTTGAATGATGAATCGATTGTGAGTAGAACCATTGCTGAATGGAAAAAAACGCCATTGCCGGATTTACATAAGAAACCTACTGTATTCCTACTGCTAGCTTAATACTGGCAAGCTTATAGTTTCTGAACTTGTGATTAACCTTGCGATTTCTATGTTTGTTGTTTTTAAAGTGACTGAACTTATCGGTACCGACTCCACAGTAGACCTTGATTCCAAGGTAACTGATAAAAATTCCAAATGCTTTCTTACAGGTGCGTAGCTAAGCCTATGTATCGGACATATGCCATGTATTTCAAGCGCCTCCAAATGCTCAGGTGTAGGGTATCCTTTGTGCTTAGCAAAGTTATATTGAGGGTATTGTTTATCAAGTTCACATAAGTTTGCATCGCGTGCTACTTTTGCCAGGATAGAAGCTGCAGAAATTTCCTGAACTTTATCATCACCTTGCACAATGGCCTCACAGGGCAAGCTAAGTTTAGGGCATTTGTTACCATCCACTTGTACTAAAATCCTAGCCGCATATGAACTTGTATCAAACTGCTGTTGCAGGTTCTCTACCGCGCGCTTCATAGCTAGCAAACTAGCTTGTAAAATATTAATTCGATCAATCTCTTCCACCGTGCTGCAGGCAATGGCCCACGCTAAGGAATTTAGCTTGATTTCAGCACTTAATTCATTCCGTTTTTTTTCTGTAAGTTTTTTGGAGTCAGCTAATCCGATTATTGGCCTAGCCGGATTAAGGATGACAGCTGCGGCATATACAGCACCGGCTAAAGGCCCCCTGCCTGCTTCATCTACGCCACAGATGATAGGAGATTGACTCATGTGGGCAAGTGAGCAAGCACAGCGGTAGCGGCTTTCTCAGCTGTGTTCTGGCGCAGGTTATGATGAATTTTTGTGAACTCTTCCTTGATTTCATTCATGTAACTGACGTCACTCAGGAGTTTAATCATCGCGTCGGCTAGTTTCTCGGGCGTAGCATCATCTTGCAGAAGCTCGGGTACGATAAACTTCCCTGCCAAAATATTAGGTAAGCCTACAAACGGCTGCAAACGCATGCGCTTGAGTATTTTCCAGCTTAGATTAGACATGCGATAAGTAATAACCATGGGCTTTTTAAGCAAAGCCGCTTCTAAAGTAGCGGTTCCAGATGCAACAATAATAGCATCCGCAGCTTCCATAGCGTCATGGGCGTGACCAAATAATATCTGGATAGGCAAGCTTTCCGGTTCATGGAAGATCGCCAATTCAAATATTTGTCTGGTTTCACGCGTGATTAATGGCACCAGGAAATGCGCATTCGGGTGGCTAGCGTAAATAATTTTGGCTGTTTGCACAAATAAGGCAGCATGCTGATGGACTTCACCTTGGCGACTGCCGGGTAACATTGCAATAACCAATGCGGAGGACTTTAACTTCAAGCTTACCCGCGCCGCATTAGTATCTGGTTCCATGGGCAACATATCCGCAAGAGGATGCCCGACGTAAGTCACCGGAATGCCAGTCTGTTGGTATATTTCCGGCTCAAATGGGAATAATGCCAAAATATGCGATACGCAGCGTTTGATATGGTGAATACGGCCTTTGCGCCAAGCCCAGATCGATGGGCTTACATAATGGATAGTTTTAATGCCTTTGTTTTTAAGCTTTTTCTCTAGCCAAAAATTAAAGTCTGGCGCATCGATACCGATGAATAAATCGATTTGATTATTTAGAAAGTACGCAAGTAACTTACGACGCAACCTCAATAAGCCAAATAAATGCCTAAGGACTTCTATATAGCCACGTACTGACAACCGTTCCATGGGAAATAATGATATGGCACCTTCAGCCATCATTTTAGGTCCAGCAATCCCTACGAACTCTATATTGGCATGTGTTTTCTTTAAAGCATGTATAAGGTGACTGCCCAATAAGTCCCCAGAGGCTTCTCCCGCTACTACACCTATTCTGGCCATAAACTAGCGAACGATGCCGCGGGTAGATACGTTGAGGAAATCAGACAATAGACGTATTTCCGGTGTGCTGTTTTGCATAGTGGCTAGTTCAAGCTTAGCTTCATCCAAAGTTAGACCGTTGCGATATAAAGCTTTATAAGCACGTTTGATTTGCAAAATGCTATCTGCACTAAATCCTCGGCGTTTCAAGCCCTCTGCATTGATGCCATGAGGTTTAGCGTCATATCCAGCTGCAGTAACATAAGGAGGGATGTCTTTAAAAACAACTGAGCCTACGGCAGTAATGACATGCGAACCGATTTTACAGAACTGGTGGATAAGCGTGAACCCTCCTAAAATGGCATAATCGTGAACATCAACATGGCCGGCTAATGACGAATTATTGGCAAAAATGGTGTTGTTACCAATGTCACAATCGTGCGCGATATGTACATAAGCCATAATCCAGTTATCATTACCGATCTTAGTCGAGCCTTTATCCTGCACCGTACCACGGTTGAACGTACAGAACTCCCGAATGGTATTGTTATTGCCAATCTCTAATAACGTAGGTTCGCCCTTGTATTTCTTATCTTGCGGCTCTTCGCCCAAAGACGAGTACTGGAATATTCGGTTATTCTTGCCTATGATACTCGGACCATTGATAACCACATGGCTGGCAACATGTGTGTCAGCACCTATTTTAACATTTGCTCCAATAACAGAAAAAGCGCCGATTTCGACGCTGGAATCAATTTCTGCTGAAGGGTCCACGATTGCCGTGGGATGGATTTTTGCAGCTTGCATATTCATCACTTACATATAATTAGGCTACTGCTAAATTTTTTACGAGAGTATTGTTATTTTTCAATGGCTTTAAGAATGCACATCATCTGTGCCTCAGCAACCACGACATCATTGACGCTTGCTATGCCTGAATATTTCCAGATGCCTTTTAAGATGCGGTCAATCTTAACTTTCAAGACGATCTGGTCACCTGGGGAAACTGGCTTTTTAAAACGTGCACTATCGATGCCAGCAAAGTAATAAACAGAGTCATCACTTGGTTTGGTATTCATGGTCTTGAATGACAGAATAGCTGCGGCTTGGGCCATCGCTTCTACAATCAACACCCCCGGCATCACCGGGTGGTAAGGGAAGTGGCCTGGGAAGTAAGGTTCATTAACGCTTACATTCTTGATTGCCGTTATTTCCTTACCTAACTCCAAAGAAACTACTCTATCAATAAGCACAAAAGGATAGCGATGTGGAAGGTGTTCCAGAATTTCATGGATATCCATGCGGGTAGCTGTTTGGTTAATCATTTTTATCTCGGTTACTTCTAATAGGTTTTTTACTGAGTATTATTGTTAGATTTTAACAGAGCTATCTCTTTTTCGAGTTGTTTAATTTTGTCTGTTAAATTGTCGGTAAATTTATCTAAATGCCGGATTTTTGCAGCGGTATTCAACCAAGCCTTGTGGGTTTGGAATGGCATCAGCGCGGTATAAGTATCAGCGCTAGTTAGAGAGCGAGTAATCATACTGCCGGGGGAAATGGTCACGTTATCGGCAATATCTAAATGACCTAAAATCATTGCAGCCCCGCCTACTTTGCAATGCCTGCCAATGCGGGCGCTACCGGCAACGCCTACACAACCGGCAATGACTGTATGGGCACCAATGACGCAGTTATGGCCAATCTGGATAAGATTATCAAGCTTGACCCCTTCCTCTATAATAGTATCGTCCAACGCCCCGCGATCGACTGTAGTGTTGGCACCAATATCTACGTTAGCGTGAACAATTACGCGGCCCACCTGTGGTATTTTCAGCCAGATACCTGCTTCTTCAGCATAGCCAAAACCATCAGATCCTATAACCACACCAGGAAAAATATGGCAATTTTCACCAATTTCACAATGATGTTTGATCGTTACATTCGCTTCTAGACGCGTATTGTTTGAAATAACGACATCATTTTCAATGACGCAGCCAGGGCCAATCACCACGTTTTCACCTAAAACTACATTGTCACTGACGATGACTAAGGGACCGATGCTGCATGAATCAGGGATTATGGCTGAACTGGCAACCACTGCAGTTGGCGCGATGCCTAAATTAACAGTCGCAATCGGATTTAATAATGTTGAAATTTTGGCGAAATAGGCATAAGGATTATCGACGACAATCCTGGGTAAATTGGTTAAGCCTGCATCGCTTTCACGCAAGACCCAAGCACTTGCTTTACTGGCTACGAGTGCTTTCTGGTATTTACTATCATTGATAAAGCTAATATCACCCACTTGAGCATTAGCAACGGAAGCAACACTTGATATTAAGATATTACCGTCACCTAATACTTGACCACCAAGAGCCTGGGCAATCTCACTAAGTGAGTATTTTTTAGCCATGGATAATCTGCCAATATTTGGATGACTAAAGATAGCGATTAACGCTAATTATTTTTTACCTAATAATTTAAGTACTTTATCAGTCACATCAATTTTTTTGCTTGCGTAAGCTACACCGCTATATACCACCAAATCGTAACCTTCGGTTTCTGCGACAGATTGCACTGCTTTATTGATACGGTCTTGCAAACCACTTAATTCTTCATTCTTACGGATATTAATATCTTCACGAAGCTCACGTTGCTTGCGTTGGAATTCAATTTTTAGGTTTTGCACATCACGCTCTTTATTGCGGCGATCTGTTTCTGAAATGGTCAGGCCTTCTTTATCCAAAGCCGCTTCCGAATCCTTGATTTGCTTGGACATACGATCTAACTCTTGTGAACGCGGACTGAACTCGCGCTCTAATTTTTTACCACTTTCAGCTGTTTGCGGGGCATCTTGCAGTATTTTGTCTACCTGTACATAACCCACTTTGATTTCAGCCGCTTGAGTGCTTATAGCAAATGTTATTAAACCAACAATCGCAAAATTTCTTAAAATATTACCCAATTAAAATCTCCTGTACTAACTACTTCACTTCAATGTATTCGAGAATAAGACTATATCACTACTGTAAGACTAAATTGATTCGCAAATCCTAAAATTGTTGACCCAATTGGAATTGTAAAACTTGGGTATCGTCACCAGGTTTACTATTCAATGCTTTAGCAAATACCAATTTTAAAGGACCAAATGGAGAGAACCAGCTAACCCCTAACCCAGTTGAATAGCGCAAATCGCCCATATTAAAAGCTTCATTTTTTGCATAGACATTACCCGCATCCGCAAACACACTTAGCCTGAATTGTTTTGAACTAATGCCGGGAACTGGAAAAAACAATTCGGCATTACCCAGTAAACTTTTAGTACCGCCTACAGCAAAGCTTTGTCCCGTGATAGGATCAAAATCACGCGGCCCCAACGAACCATTATTATAGCCTCGTACAGAACCTACCCCCCCCATAAAGAAGTTTTTGAAGAAAGGATATTTTTCATTTCCGTATGAATCTGCGTAGCCAATCTCACCATTCAGCGAGAAGGTAAAGTCTTTAGTAATCGGCGTGTACCATGCATGTTTATAACTAGTTTTATAATATTGCAGGTCTAATACCGGCAATGAAACTTCACCGCTTAATCTTTGAAGCACGCCACTGGTAGTATATTGAACACTATCTCTGGAGTCATGTGTCCAACCGGCACTTGCGACAACAGAGTCACTGCTACAACCTTTGGTATTGCCGCAGAAATCAATATACTGTTTTGGACTTTGGCTTGATAGATCTACAGTAGTGAAATCAGCCGCTAAGCCAAAATTAAAACCATCGCGCTCATTTAGCGGTATTCCGAACCTTACTCCACCGCCATAAGAGGAGGTATTGTAAGTACCTACGCTGCTAATAGAGCTAGTATCAACATCACGGCGGTAGACATCAAACCCACGGCTAACGCCATCCGGCGTGAAATACGGATCGGTATATGAAAGTGAATAAGTAGTATTTACCTTACCCGTATTTATCTGTGCGGTAACACGATTGCCGGTCCCTAGGAAGTTGTTTTGGTTTACGGTAACGCCAAAAACCACACCCTCACTACTCGATAACCCTGCACCAAACTGCACACTACCCGTAGATTGTTCAGTGACGCTGATGTTCAAATCAACCTGGTCTGCAGTTCCGGGTACAGCGGGGGTTTCCACGTTCACATCAGAGAAAAATTGAGTACGCACCAGACGTTCTTTTGAACGATTGATTTTGGCTGAAGAATACCATGCCGATTCTAGCTGGCGCACCTCACGGCGAACCACTTCATCGCGCGTTCTGGTATTACCCACAATATTGATACGGCGGATATACACTTTTTTACCCGGGTCAACAAAGAATGTGAATGCCGCAGTATGTTCTTCTTTATTAACGTCAGGGACAGGGTTTACATTAGAGAAAGCATAACCTTCGTCACTTAAGCGGTCACTAATGGCTTTGCTAGTCTGAGTGACTTTTTCGCGACTGAAAGTATCGCCAGCCTGCAATTGAATAAGCTTCTTTAATTCCTCTTCTGGAATAATGGTATCGCCCGCCAGTTTGACTTCGGATATCTTATATTTTTGGCCTTCGGTGATGTTCACCGTAATATAAATGTCTTTTTTGTCAGGAGTAATCGACACTTGGGTTGAGTCAATATTGAACTCAAGATAGCCCTGGTTCATGTAGAAAGAGCGTAAAGCCTCAAGGTCCGCATTCAATTTTTGTTTTGAATATTGGTCATCCTTATTCCACCAGCTCATCCAGTTTGGCGTGGTGAGCATAAATTGGGCGCGCAAATCATCCATGGTGAACGCATTATTACCAACGATATTAATATTGCGGATTTTGGAAACTGCGCCTTCTTCGATATCAAAACGCACGGCAACGCGGTTACGCTCTAAAGGCGAAACTACAGTTTTAACCGTGGCGCCATATTTACCTTGGGATAAGTATTGGCGTTTAATTTCCTGTTCAGCACGATCTAATTGAGATTTGTCAAAAATCTGCCCTTCAGCGATACCAATTTGTTTTAAACCTTCTTTCATCTTGTCAGAAGGCAATGATTTATTACCGCTAAGGTCAATCTGGGCAATGGCTGAGCGTTCTTGCACCGTAACTATCAATACATCGTTCTCTGCCTCTATACGCACGTCTTTGAAAAATCCGGTGCCATATAAAGCTTTAATAGCTTGCGTTGCAAGCTCATCATTCATGGTTTCACCGACTTTAACCGGCAGGTAAGTAAAAACGGTACCGGCTTCTGTACGCTGTATGCCTTCAACCCTAATATCCTTGACTACAAAAGGCTCTAATGCGAATGCTGAACTGGCATATAAGCCAGAAACCAGCAATAGGATAGATTTGAGTTTTAGATTTAGTTTTTTTGAATACATTAATTTAATCAGCCTGTTATCAATCTGTTTATATCGTTATATAGCGCCAGTATCATCATAAAGCCTAACAGGGTAAACCCCACTTTTTGACCGATGATCATAGTCGTTTCGGATACAGGTTTTCCAGTAAAAATTTCAGCCATATAATACATGAAATGGCCCCCATCTAATACAGGTATAGGTAAGAGATTCAGCACGCCGATACTAATGCTGATAACGGCAAGAAACCCAATAAATACCTTAATCCCCATATTAGCACTTTGCCCGGCATAACTGGCAATACTCACTGGCCCACTTATGCTTTTCCACGAAACATGCCCTGTCAGCATATTACCTATCATTTTCAAGCTGAATATTGCAGTATCCCCTGTCTTTTCTATAGCTTGTAACAATGCACCCCCTACAGAATAATGCGTAGTCACGAAAAGTTTATCAAGTTCATTGGGCAACAGTTTAAATGCAGCGCCTATTCGCCCTGTATTTTTATGGTTTTCCATTACCGCCTCAGGTATTACATTCACGTATATTTCTTGTTCACCGCGCAGAACCGATAGTGCCACATTAGCATTTGGACTTCGCCTGATTTCTTGAACGAAATCTTCCCAGAACCTAACTTTTTTATGATTTACACTGAGTATCAAGTCATTTATTTGTAAGCCAGCCTTTGCTGCAGGGCTGTTATGGATGATTTCCCCAACACGTGCAGGTATGTCAGGTTGGTAAATACTTAAGCCTAATTTTTCTAAAATGTCCGTTTCAAAATCTTCTTTTTTTAGCCCGGAAAGGTCTAGTTGATGTAAATGGGCTTCTTTATCGCTATTGATTGCCAGCACTTCTACGGAATTGTTTTTTAAAGACTCCTCCAATAAAATCCAGCGGGTTTCCTGCCAATTTACAACTGGTTTACCATTAACACTTTGGATGATTTCCCCGCGAGTCATACTTGCTAATCCTGCAGGAGTGTTATCGCTGACGTGGCCTATAATCGGTTTTAGTCCTACCACTCCAAGCAAGAACAATATCCAATAAAATAAGACAGCCAGCAATAAGTTAGCACCGGAGCCGGCAACCACAATAGCCATGCGCTTGGCAACTGATTGGCGATTAAGTGCACGGCTCATATCATGTAATGCGTATTCGTCAGTACCCTTCAATTCCTGCTCGTCTAGCATCTTGACGTAGCCACCCAAAGGAATAGTCGCCAAGACAAATTCGGTCTGGTCTCGCCCTATCTTTTTACTAAAAAAAGGCTTACCGAACCCAATTGAAAATTTAAGCACCTTTACGCCGCACCATTTGGCCACTTGGTAATGACCAAATTCATGGATCGTAACGAGTAAGCCCAACGTAAAGACAAAAGCAGCTATGGTTAACAATGCGTTTAACATGGGATATTATTGAAAACTATATTCATTTGAATGGTCAAGTTTAATCTGCGTGTGTTTAATGACTGGATAGCCATTGTTGCGTCGCTTTTCTTGCCTGTTGATCCACTGCTATCAGATGCTCTATAGATTCCACTTGTTCCAATATAGCGCCGGATAACACGGCATCGATGACATTAGGAATATCTAGGAAACCAGTTTTTTCTGCTAAAAATGCTTCTACCGCAATTTCATTGGCCGCATTTAATATTGCCGGTGCTGTGCCGCCTGCTTTAAGCGCATCATACGCGAGCTTTAGACACGGGAAGCGCTGTATATCCGGCGCTACAAAATCTAAGCGCGCAGTTTTAAGCAAATCCAAGCTACTCACGCCACTCATCAGCCTATCTGGGTAGCCCAGCCCATAAGCGATAGGCGTGCGCATATCAGGATTACCTAACTGGGCTAAAACGCTGCCATCAATATATTCTACTAATGAATGGATAACGCTTTGCGGATGCACCACAACTTCTATTTGATCCGCCTCCGCATTGAATAACCAATGTGCTTCAATCACTTCCAAGCCTTTGTTCATCATAGTGGCAGAATCTATACTGATTTTAGGCCCCATCACCCAATTTGGGTGATTCAAGGCTTGAGCTTTTGTTACATTGGCCAGCTCTTCAAGGCTGGCATTACGAAAAGGCCCGCCAGAAGCCGTCAAAAGTATTCGTTTTACACCGATACTTGCTAGAGTTCCGGTTTGCCGACCTGGTGCTTTAGGCATTACCTGAAAAATCGCATTATGCTCACTATCAATTGGCAGTAAAGTGGCGCCGCCTTTATTTACTGCTTGCATGAATAAGCTACCCGCCAAAACCAGTGTTTCTTTATTTGCTAACAATATACATTTACCCGCATGGGCCGCTGCCATCGCGGGCTGTAGACCTGCCGCGCCTACAATAGCCGCCATCACAGTATCTACTTCCTCATGTGCCGATACAAAATTTAGCGCATCTTGCCCATGCAATACATGGGTTTTTGACCCTATGTTTTTCAATTGTTCTGCTAAAAGCTTTGCCGATTCTTCTTGCAGCATCACGACATATCGAGGTGCATGCTTCTTACATAATACGAACATGCTTGTGACATTTGAAGAGGCTGCTAATGCAAACACGCTAAAACGATGCGGATGCTGCGAAATCACATCTAAGGTATGTAAGCCAATAGTACCGGTAGCGCCTAGTATCGTTACTTTTTTTAAGGGGCTGGAAGTCACTGAATCATACATGTAATTGGATATTCGAAAAGAGTGGTAAGTAGATAAAAAATAAAACCAGTGGCAGGCTAGGAATTAATCCGTCAATTCTATCTAAAACCCCACCGTGCCCAGGTAGCAATTGGCTGCTATCTTTAATGCCGGCCTGTCTTTTGAGGAGAGACTCAAAAAGATCACCGATAATACTTAATACAACAATAGCCCATAGACCGATTATTACCCATAATTGGTAGTGTTTGAAATGGCAGAGTAAAAGCCCATAAAATGTGACCGCTACTAATGCCCCAGCCACCCCTTCCCAAGTTTTACCTGGGCTGATTTCTATTGCTAACTTATGTTTACCGAATCGTTTACCTGAGAAATAGGCCGCAATATCAGCAATCCATACAGTGGCTAAAATGCTCAATAACAGCCATGGGCTTATTTGTTGGAGCCCAATTAGTCCAATCCAAAGACTAAGCAATAACACTAAGCCTAGAATAGTCATGATAAAGCTACGATTGATCTTTATCCGGGTAATTAACCATAACGGCGCAACAAATACCCAAAAGATAGCGGCAGCAGATAAGATTCCGAGGATGAGAGAATCATGTAAGTGTGCAAACTGTGTATCGGTAATAAAAATTAGCAGCAGCCCGATGATGGACGCACTAGCAACTGTCCAACGCATTTGGATTTTATTGAGGTTGATGAGATTACACCATTCCCAAACGCCAATTAACGTAGCTGCCAGACATATTAATGACCAAAGCCAGCTAGGCGCAAATATTAAGGCAACAAGGAAAAATGCAACCAGAAAAAATGATGTGGTGACTCGAGCTCTAAGCATACTAGTATTTACTGTAACTTCAGGAAGTTCATTAGGTTAAGTTAGGTTCTGCAAGCTGCTCGCTAGTGCGGCCAAAACGGCGCTCCCTTTGTTGGTAAGATTCTATTGCCAGCTCAAAAGCAGCGGCATTGAAGTCTGGCCACAAGGTGTCAGTGAAATAAAGTTCAGTGTAAGCGAGTTGCCAGAGCAGGAAGTTGCTAATTCGCCTTTCCCCTCCTGTACGGATAAACAAGTCAGGTTCAGGCGCGTAACTCATTGAGAGATATGGCCTTAGATGCTCTTCCCGATAAAAGCCCGCCAACTGAGGCGCAGCCACTTGCATTTTGTTCACAGCTTGTAGCGTGTCCCAGCGCCCACCATAATTTGCAGCAATCGTAAGCGTCAAACCCGTATTGTTAGCTGTCAGTTCTTCAGAATCTCTAATCTGTTCCAGCAACTGAGCATCAAAACGGCTGCGGTCACCTATTATTACTAACTTGATATTATTCTGGTGCAGCTTAACAACTTCACGTTTAAGTGCTTCCATGAACAGGCCCATCAGAAAAGACACTTCTTCTGCTGGCCTACGCCAGTTTTCACTGCTGAAGGCAAAAAGGGTCAGGTATTCAACCTTTAGTTTCGCACAGAATTTAACTAAGTCGCGCACCGTCTCTACACCACGTTTATGCCCCGCAATACGCGGTAAGAAGCGTTTTCGCGCCCAACGGCCGTTGCCATCCATGATCACGGCAATGTGTTTGGGTATCTCCGCAGCAGCGGGAATGGTTTCGGTGGTGCTAGTAAAAAACTTCAAAGAGTGTCCCAGAAAATGCTACCGATTCGGCACAATCATTATACTTGAAAGATCAAAACTCATTATAACAGGTCGATCAAACCGCCATTAAATCCGTTTCTTTTTGCTGCAACATTTTATCTACTTCTGTCACGGCCTTGTCGGTCGCTTTTTGAATCTCGTCTTGCGCACGGCGCTCGTCATCTTCCGAGATTTCTTTATCCTTGATCATTTTCTTCAAAGCATCATTCGCATCACGGCGGACATTACGGATAGCAACTTTAGCCCCTTCACCTTCTGCACGCACAATCTTAGTAAGATCGCGACGACGCTCTTCCGTTAACATAGGCATAGGTACACGAATCAAATCGCCATTGGTAGCAGGATTTAAGCCTAAATCACTGTCGCGTATCGCTTTCTCAACTTTACCTGTCATGTTTTTTTCGTAAGGCTGTACGTTGATAGTACGCGCATCGCCTAAATTCACGTTGGCCACTTGGTTTACCGCTACCATAGAGCCATAATATTCCACCATCACATGGTCTAGCAAACCAGCATGGGCGCGGCCAGTACGTACTTTAGCCAAATCGTTTTTTAACGATTCTAATGATCGCTGCATTTTTTGTTCTGCGGTTTTCTTTACTTCTTCTATCATAGATTTACCCCACTTGATTCTTAGTTACTTATAGGCTTATACAAAGGTTTAAGGTAATACTTTTGTACCTTCATCCTCACCCATCACCACCCTTTTAAGTGCGCCTGGCTTGAAAATACTAAACACTGATATTGGTAGCTTTTGATCGCGGCATAAAGTTAAAGCGGTGGCGTCCATTACTTTGAGGTTTTTAATGATTGCCTCATCAAAACTGATTGTTTTGTAGCGCATAGCTTCCGGGTTAGTTTTAGGGTCATCTGTATAAACACCGTCTACTTTGGTAGCCTTAATGACGATTTCCGCATTCATTTCCATGCCACGTAATGCCGCTGCGGTATCTGTAGTAAAGAATGGGTTACCCGTACCAGCACCGAAAATCACCACACGACCTTCCTCAAGATATCGAATCGCTTTACCACGAATATAAGGCTCAGCTACTTGCTCAATGCTTAGCGCAGATTGAACGCGCGCATTCAATCCAATATTCTTCATGGCATCTTGCAGCGCCATGGCATTCATCACCGTAGCTAGCATACCCATATAATCTGCTGTTGCCCTATCCATTCCTTCTGCAGCAGGGGCGACGCCACGGAAAATATTGCCGCCGCCAATGACCACAGCAACTTGCACACCTAAATCTACGACCTCTTTGATTTCATTGACAATACGGGTAATGGTGACGCGGTTGATGCCGTAGGCATCATCGCCCATTAAAGCTTCGCCAGAAAGCTTAAGTAAGATACGTTTATAAGCTGGTTGCGGCACAAATATTCCTCTTTTAAAAGTTTGCTTATTTAAGCATAAAAACCACTATTTAGGCCAAAATTTATGGCAAAAAAAATGGACTTAGCATGACGCCGAGTCCATTTTTATTGCCTATAGCCAATTACGCTAAATCTGGCAGATTTCTATGTTGTACTAAACTTTAGCTGCTGCTGCAACTTCAGCTGCGTAATCTACCACGGCTTTTTCGATGCCTTCGCCTACTGTGTACATAGTGAATGAAGCAACTGAAGCACCTTTTGACTTAAGCAATTGCTCAATGGTCATTTTGTCATCTTTAACGAAAACTTGGCTTAGTAAAGTCACTTCTTTCAAAAATTTCTGCACTGTACCGTCAGCGATTTTCTCTAGCATCGCTTCTGGCTTGCCAGCTTCTTTTGCTTTTTCTATCGCTACGCGACGTTCTGTTTCAATCAGGCTGGCATCCACGCCACTAGCATCCAAAGATTTTGGTTTAGCTGCAGCAATGTGCATTGCAATATCTTTAGCCAATGCGTCATCACCCCCTACCAAATCTACCAACACACCTATTTTACTGCCGTGAATGTAGCTCACTAATTTACCTTGTACTGCCGGGCGCACAAAGCGACGTGGCGTGATATTTTCACCAATCTTGCCTACTAGTTGTGCACGTGTTTCTTCAGCCGTGCCACCGCTCATAGGCAATGCGGCCACAGCCGTGATATCAGCTGGATTATTAGCAGCGACTACACTTGCCAGCTCGTTAACGAATTTCAGAAAATCTTCATTTTTTGCACAAAAGTCTGTTTCTGAGTTCACTTCGATCATGGCGCCGGTTTTACCATCAGCGCTAATGCTTATGCCTACAGTACCTTCAGCAGCCACCCGGCCAGCAGCCTTGCTTGCTTTGTTACCGAAACGTACACGTAAAATTTCTTCTGCACGCGTCATGTCGCCTTCTGCTTCAGATAGTGCTTTTTTACAATCCATCATCGGCGCATCTGTGCGCTCACGTAATTCTTTTACCATGCTTGCGGTAATTTCAGCCATTTTAAACTCCTTAATTTCTATAAATTACATTAAATATATAGTTTAATTTATTGATTTTTAAACTTTATTTTATTCAGTAGTTCTAAAGTTAAAAAGGGGCATTAAGCCCCTTTTCATGTAGAACTAATTACTCAGCTACTGCTGGCGCAGCGACTTCAACAGACTCTTCTTCAGATGATTTGATGATGTCATTGATCACTGAGCTACGACCTTCTAAAACCGCATCAGCAATACCACGTGCATATAGACGAATCGCACGACTTGAGTCATCGTTACCAGGGATCACATAAGCAACACCGTCTGGTGAGTTGTTAGTATCAACAATGCCAATCACTGGAATACCCAATTTAGCAGCTTCAGTAATCGCGCCGCTTTCATGACCGACGTCAATAATGAAAATCGCGTCGGGCAAGCCGCCCATTTCCTTGATGCCGCCGATAGAACGCTCTAGTTTTTCAACTTCACGCTTGTAACCAAGTGCTTCTTTCTTACCGAACTTCTCAAGACTACCGTCTTGCAACATGGTTTCGTAATCAGTCAGGCGCTTGATGGATTGTTTTACAGTTTTGAAGTTAGTCAGCATGCCGCCTAACCAACGGTGGTTTACGTATGCACAACCTGCACGACTAGCTTCTTCTTTAACGATGTCGCGAGCTTGGCGTTTGGTGCCTACGAATAAAATACGGCCCTTGTTGGCAGCCAATGTACGCACATGTTTAAGTGCATCTTCAAACATTGGAAGAGTTTTTTCAAGGTTTACGATATGGATTTTGTTACGATCGCCGAAAATGAACGGTGCCATTTTTGGGTTCCAGTAACGGGTTTGATGGCCGAAGTGAACTCCAGCTTCCAGCATTTGACGCATGGTGACAGACATTTTATTACTCCATGTAAGGGTTAAAATCACACAAGCCCAACAACATCCTTTTTCAAGGACACCCTGTACGGGGCTGTGCAAAGATTTAGCGTTAACTTAATAAATTAACGCCATTCAAACTTAAAGTTCCAAACTATTTCGTTTTGCTCACTCTAAGAATTAACGTAGCGATAAGACTAAAACGCCGCGTATAATACCTCATCCGTTGATTTATCTCAACTTAATACTTGAAACTGCACTTAATTATCAAAGCGTTATGGCAATCTCAATCAAAAACCAACAAGATATCGAAAAAATGCGCATCGCGGGCAAGCTTGCCTCTGAAGTGCTTGATTTTATTACACCCCACGTTGTGCATGGCGTCACTACTGAACAATTAGACAAGCTCTGTCATGATTATATCGTAGGCGTGCAGAAAGCAATTCCGGCACCTTTAAATTATGCGCCTGATGGGCACACCCCCTATCCAAAATCGATTTGCACTTCAGTAAACCAGCAGATTTGCCATGGCGTGCCTGGCGATAAAGTGTTGAAAAATGGCGACATCGTAAACATAGACGTGACGGTAATCAAGGATGGCTACCATGGAGATACCAGTCGGATGTTCTTTGTCGGTGATCCTTCTATTCAGGCTAAGCGCTTGTGCGACATCACCTATCAATCCATGTGGCTAGGCATTGATAAAGTGAAACCTGGCGCGACATTGGGGGATATCGGTTTTGCGATTCAAACCTTTGCTGAAAAAAGCGGCTACAGTGTTGTACGCGAGTTTTGCGGTCATGGAATTGGCAAAGTATTTCATGAAGAACCGCAGGTTTTACATTATGGCAAACCAGGCACAGGGCTTAAATTGCAAACCGGCATGATGTTTACTATCGAGCCCATGATTAACGCCGGCAAGCGTGACATCCGCCAGATGCCGGACGGCTGGACCATTGTTACCAAAGACCGCAGCCTTTCCGCACAATGGGAACACACCATATTAGTCACAGAGACTGGCTACGAAGTCATGACGCTATCAGCGGGTTCACCGCTCCCTCCCGCTTTCATTCAATAAAGTGTTCAAAGGCCTTTTGTGGAAGCGCAAATAGACAATATTGATATCAATCACGCGGAAAAAGCCCGCGCTGCATTCTGGCGATTGCACCATAAGCAAGGCTTACTAGCATTAAAAACCGATTTTTCTCTTACACTTAATACTTACCGACTTTTCAAACAGCATTGCAAGTTTATCGACAACTTGCTTGCTTCGGTATGGGCAGAAGCAAATATCGATGAATCCTGCTGCCTCATTGCCGTAGGCGGCTATGGTCGAGGTGAGCTCTATCCCTATTCGGATATTGATTTACTTATACTGCTGCAGGACAGCATGGCTAATAACGATGCTTTTAATCACAGCATCGAACTGTTCATTGGTCAGCTATGGGATATAGGCTTGAACGTAGGTCATAGCGTACGCACATTAAGTGAATGTGTCGACGAAGGCAGAAAAGATGTCACTGTACAGACCAACTTATTAGAAGCGAGACTCCTAAAAGGTCACCGGGGTTTTTACCAAGCGTTTCTGGATGAGATGAAAGCTTCTATCGATATCCCAGTTTTCTTCAATGCAAAACTTAAAGAACAGGATAATCGCCATGCAAAGTTCAACGATACGGCTTATAACCTTGAACCTAACATCAAGGAAAGCCCGGGCGGTCTACGCGATTTGCACATGCTCCAATGGCTAACGCGATGTCTGAGCATGCAGGAAGGTCTAAAGCTTGGCGCTACAAGCACTTGGACTTTCCTACAAAAACATCACATCATTTCAAACTTAGAAGCGCGCCAGCTCAGGCATCATGAAAAAAACCTGCAACAACTCAGGATACGCTTACATTTTTTAAGCGGCCGTCGGGAAGACCGCCTGTTATTCGATTTTCAAAATGAGCTTGCAGCCAGCTTAGGCTATGTTAACACCGTGCGCAAACGCGCCAGTGAACAGCTGATGCAAAGCTATTACCGTAGCGCCAAATTCATTAGCCTGATGAATGAGATATTGCTGAAAGCTTTGCAACAATTATTGATTCCAATTAAGCCAGTTATCAAGCCAATCAACGCTCGCTTTGAAGCGCATAATGGCTTACTTGTGGCGGAGAGTGCTGGCCTATTACAAAAACAGCCTCCTGCTATCCTCGAAGCTTTTTTGCTCTTACAGCAGCACACGGAATTGGAGGGGATGGATGCAAGCCTGCTACGTAACCTATTACGTGTTAAAAATCTGGTCAATCGCGATTTCCGGGAAAATCCTCAGAACAGAAAACGCTTTATTGAAATACTGTCCCAGCCAAATGGGGTGAATCATACATTACGCGCCATGAACCGTTATGGCATTTTGGGCAGCTATATTCCCGCATTCGGCAAGATTATTGGCCAGATGCAGCATGATTTATTCCATGTGTATACCGTGGATGAGCATATATTGAATGTGCTGGCCAACTTAAGACGCTTTGCAAAACCTGACCTTAAACATGAGTTTCCACTATGCACGCGTTTGTTTGAAGAGTTCGATGCGCCGTATTTATTGTATTTAGCTGCGCTCTTCCATGACATTGCCAAAGGCCGTGGGGGGGACCATTCTGAATTGGGCACCATAGATGCAGCGCGATTCTGCAGACTACACTACCTTTCCAAAGAGGAAACGGATTTAGTGGCGTGGCTCGTGGAAGCGCATTTAAAGATGTCAGCCACTGCACAGAAATCTGATTTATCCGACCCGGACGTAATAGAGGGTTTTGCTAATTTCGTACAAAATGAGCGTCGATTAGCCGCCCTATACCTGCTAACGGTAGCGGATATCCGCGGAACTAGCCCCGCGGTATGGAATGCCTGGAAAGCACGCCTGCTAGAGAGTTTGTTTAATGCGACTAAACATGCTTTAGCTCACAAAAAACAACAGTTACAGGAAATTATGGACACGCGCCGCACTGAGGCTGCCACTAAACTCAGTAAATTTGGCTTGTATGATTCATCCTACAGCCATGTGTGGAAGCAATTTGGCACTAGTTACTTCCTGCGTCATGAAAGTGATGAGATTGCTTGGCATAGCCGTTTGTTAACACCGCATTTGCATACCACTAACTCAATTGTGCGAGCTAGGTTAGGCCCTAGCGGTGATGGCATCCAGGTCATGATCTATACCAAAGACCGTACGGATTTATTCGCTCGCATATGTAATTTCTTTGACCGTATGGGCTATAACATTGCAGAAGCAAGAATCTATACTACAGATCATCTCTATGCTTTAAATAGTTTTGTCATCCTCGATCAATCAGGAAAGTCAGTAAGTTACAGCGGTTTGTTGAAATTTATCGAAACGGAATTAACCCAGAAGCTGGATTCCGGAAGCTTGCTGGAATCGCCATTGCAAGGGCGGATTAGCAGGCAGGTGAAACATATGCCTATTCAGGCGCAAATTACCATTAGCGAAGAATCAGGCAACAATAACCATAAACTTGAAATCGTCGCTAATGACCGCCCTGGCCTTCTGGCTACGATTGCGCACAAGTTCTTAGTACATGAAATCGAACTGCATACCGCTAAAATTAATACGTTAGGCAACCGTGCGGAAGACACGTTTTTAATCTCAGCAAAAAAAGGCCAGAAGCTTGATGTTGAGCATATCCAGGAGTTAGAAAAAGTTTTACTTTCTGATATTTAGTGTTCCACGAATATTAAAAGTTACAGTTTTTTCTAACCAAGCTGATAGTGCTTGCGCAAGGCTTTCTTCACATTCCAAGTGCACGATAAGCCAGCCGGGAACGTGACTAAATCCCCCGCCGTAAAGCTTACGTCGCCGCTGCCGTCATTTGGCTGAATAGTCACTTCACCTTCAAGGATATAAGCGATTTCTTGCGTACTGAAAGTCCATGAAAATTGCGACACCTCTTTAGACCAGGTGGGCCATTTCGTTACCCCTAGCGCCGCTAATTTTTCTGCACTGGGTTTTTCTACAATAATTTTGCTCATGATTACGTCCTTTTATTTAACGCCAGCAATATACAAAGCCAATAAAAAAAGCCTTGATGAACCAAGGCTTATTCTAACTAACACAACATAAATCAATAGCGCTGTAAAAATGGCGCCATAGAGTAGGTGCTAGCTGTGTTTGTAGTGTTTTTTCAATTGTTTAATCACTTCCCATTGGCTTTTCATGCCTTTAGGAAACACAACAAAATCACCGGCTTTAATCGTGACTTTTTCGCCGCCTTGTGGCGTAACCGTGAATTCGCCTTCAAGCACATATGCGCTTTCTGTCATGCCGAAATCCAATGGAAATTTTGAAGGTGCGCAATCCCAGATAGACCAGCTAGAAACGCCTAGTTCTTTTAACTTTTCTTCAGATGGGTTGTGATCGATTTGAATTTGGCTCATGGTAAATCCTTAATAATTAATTATGTAAATGCCGCTCATGTAGCGGCATAAATGAATTCTGGCGGAAGAGGTGAGATTCGAACTCACGGTGGGCGTGAACCCACGACAGTTTTCAAGACTGTAGCATTAAACCGCTCTGCCACTCTTCCGTATAAAAACGAGATTATAGCAAAAGATTAGTCATCTTGAATATCTTGATTGGGAAAAAATACGTTCGTATAGCCAAAATCTTTCAAATCCTTGATGCGCATCGGGTAAAGAATGCCATCCAAGTGGTCGCATTCATGCTGTACGACTCGTGCGTGGAATCCGCTGACAAGCCTGTCAATTTTATTACCGTATTGGTCATAGCCAGTGTAATGCAAACGTGTATAGCGCGGCACAATACCGCGCATGCCTGGAACGGACAAGCAACCTTCCCAACCATCTTCCTGTACATCGCTGACTGGATTCAATGTTGGATTGATCAGCACCGTATAAGGTACGGCATCAGCGTCAGGGTATCGTGGGTTCTGGCGGTCATCTGACTCTTTCTGGCCAAAAATTACGACGCGAACGCTTTCGCCGATTTGCGGCGCGGCAATACCAGCGCCATTCATGCGCTGCATGGTGTCTTCAAGGTCATGTATCAAGGTATGTAATGCGGGCGTATCGAAGCGCTCTACAGGCAATGCCTTTTGTAGGAGTACCGGGTCCCCCATGCGTAATACCGTTCTAATCGCCATTCTGTTTAACCAACTCCGCAATAATGTTGCGCACTTTCACCATCGTTACCTTAAGTTGTGACATCACTTCCTCATACTGGATGCCATGCAGACTATCAACGCGCCCCGCTGCATAATTTGCCACTGGGCAAATAGCCGCATAGCTAATTCCAAGCTCTCTCGCCAATGCAGCTTCTGGCATGCCCGTCATGCCTACCATGGTTGCGCCATCGCGTTCCAACCGATTAATCTCTGCGGCGGTCTCAAGGCGTGGGCCTTGGGTTGCAGCATAAATGCCCTCATCTATTAATGACTCATCAATACTCAATGCCGCATTGCGCCATTTGGTGCGAAGATTCGGGCAATACGGGTCTGTAAAATCGATATGCTTTACCGGCAACTCCACGCCATCAAAAAAAGTATTTTTACGGCCATAGGTGTAATCAATTATCTGGTGTGGCATGGCAATAGTGCCGGGATATAAATCTTCATGAATGCCTCCTACAGTGGCTACTGCTGCAATTTCTGTAACACCTTGCAAATGTAAGGCATAAATATTCGCTCGATAGTTCACTTCATGCGGAGGGATGGTGTGGCCATTGCCATGACGTGCAAGGAATATCACTTCATGACCAGAAATTTCACCAAAAATTAACGGTTGGGATGGCTCACCATAAGGTGTGCGCACAATCAATCGTCGGGAAATCTTGAGATTTTCCAATTGCGTTAAACCTGTTCCACCGATAATTGCGAGCATAGGATACTTTCAGTCATTAAAATTCATTAGTTATTATTGAACGCGAATCAATATATCCATATTTAATACTACGGATTAGTTTGCATTGCTTTATTACATTTTTGCATTTTTGCATTTTTGCATTTTAGCAAAGCTTGTAACTGTATACCTTAAATAAACAGTTAAATTTAACAGGTTTTGCCAAAAAATATGGCATTAATTTATGGCATACTCACGCAATGAAGCCTGCCCACCAACCACCGATGGATATAGATAGACTGCCCTTTGCGAGTACTATTACTGAGCAAAGTTTGGCACTCGCATACCACCATTATGAAAACTTCCCAGTAGCATCCGTTTTCCTGCCACGTCATTTGCGTGAACCCATAGGCCTGATTTACAGCTTCGCCCGTCAGGCAGATGACTTTGCCGATGAAGGTGACTTGACGATACAGCAACGCCTGGATTTATTTGACGGGTTCCGTGAAGAGCTTAACTTGCTACAGGCCTACATCAAGCCATTAACGCCTTTTTTTGAAACACTGGGAGATATGATTAGAGCCAAAAAGCTTCCTTTAGAGCTTTTTTATGATTTGCTGGATGCCTTTGGTCAAGACGTTACTAAAATCCGATACCAGAATTACAGTGAAATACTGGATTATTGCAGGCGCTCCGCTAACCCGATTGGCCGTTTGTTACTGCACCTCTATCGTGAAGTCAATACTGAAAATTTGCAATTATCAGATAACATTTGCACAGCATTACAGATCATCAACTTTCTGCAGGATATCGCGATTGATTTTCAAAAGAATGAGGGGAAACAGCGTATCTATATGTGTCAGGATGAACTGTCTACTTTTAATCTTAATGAGCAAAATATCGCTGCATTTATCGCCGGTGAGCGTACTAACGAACGCTGGCAGAGTTTCATGCAATTCAATTTGCAGCGTGTCAGCCAGCTTTTACTATCCGGCAAGCCGCTAGGACGCACTCTTAAAGGCAGAATAGGCTTTGAGATGCGCATGATTATTGCTGGGGGTGAGCGCATCATCGCTAAAATAGGCAACGTTAATGGCGATATATTCCAACATAGGCCTACGCTGAATTCCTGGGATTGGGTTACGATACTACTGAAAGCGCTTTTGAAGCTATAAGACTTTATAATCCATCACTAAGAATTAATATAGCTAACAAAAATCACTAACGAATAAAAGAAATAATTAATAAGACAAGCATACCAAGAATGACCCCTCAGCAATATTGCCAACAAAAAACTGCAAAAAGCGGCTCTAGTTTCTATTACAGCTTTCTTTTCTTGCCTAAGCAAAAGCGTGAGGCCATCACCGCGCTGTATGCTTTTTGCCGCGAAGTGGATGATATTGCTGACGAATGTACAGAACTACAAGTCGCACAGGTGAAATTGAGCTGGTGGCGTTCTGAAATTGAGAATCTATTTCAAGGCAAGCCTATACATCCGGTTAGCAATGCCCTCTTGCCGCATGTAAAAACCTACAATCTAAGTGCCGCGCATTTCCTTGAAATCATCGATGGCATGGAGATGGATCTCAACTTCAACCGCTACCAGGATTTCGAACAATTACAGTTGTATTGTTACCGCGTCGCCAGTGTAGTTGGATTGCTTTCTGCACAGATATTTGGCTTTGCCAATAGCAACACCACCAAGTTTGCAACTGATTTAGGGATGGCATTCCAGTTGACAAATATCATCCGCGATGTCGGAGAAGATGCGCGCCGCAATCGCATATACCTCCCTTTGGAAGACCTTACGAAATTCAATGTCAGCGAAGAAGACATCCTACAAAGCCGTGAATCCATAGCAGTTAAGCAACTATTGGAGTTTCAGATACAACGTGCTGAAAGTTATTATGACCGCGCAATGCAAGAATTGCCTGAGGAAGACCGTAAAAACCAACGCATAGGCCTGATGATGGCAGCTATTTATCGCACAGTATTAGATGAAATTAAAATTGATGGGGCTGAAAAGGTACTGAATTCACGTACGTCTCTCGGGGCATTGCGGAAATTCGTCTTAGCGTTTAAAGCCTGGCTCAGAAATAACTAATCGCTTCACCCTAATAACGCTTGAACCGGATAATGAATGAATAAGCAAAACACACATGTTGCCGTGATTGGTGGAGGCTGTGCCGGACTAAGCGCTGCAGCCGCGTTGGTGGAGCAAGGCATTCAAGTAACGCTATTTGAAGCAAGTTCACAATTAGGCGGCAGAGCCCGAACGGTCGCAGTCGAAAACAATAGCTTGATGCACCTGTTAGACAATGGGCAACATATTCTGCTAGGTGCTTATCATGAGACTTTGAGCTTATTAAAAAAAGTCGGCATCAAAGAACAGGATGCAATCTTACGATTACCTTTACAAATCAATATGCAGACTGTTTTTGCGAACTCTGCATTTTCGTTGAAATCCGCAAGCTATTTGCCCGCGCCGCTTAACTTGCTTGTGGGGTTGTTATTTAGTAATGGCTTAAGTTTTAGCGAACGTATTGCCGCAATCAAATTGATGTATAAGCTCAGAAGAACGCAATACCAACTAAGCAAAGACATTCCCTTAGTGCAATTTTTATTATTCAATGACCAAACTGAAAAATTAACTGAAATGTTATGGGAGCCTTTATGCTTGGCAGCCCTTAATACGCCAATAGAGATTGCCAGTACACGTATTTTCCTGAACGTGCTTAAGGATAGCTTTTCTGGCAACAAGAGAAACAGTGACTTGTTACTTCCACGGCAAGATTTATCACAGATCATCTCACACCCGGTTGCCAATTATATTCGTGCGAATGGCCGAACCATTATGCTAAATAGGCGTGTTCGTCGCTTAGTAGAAGTTCCTAATGGCTTTAATCTCGAAACCAAAGACGGAGTCCAGTTTTTCAGCCATGTGATTATTGCGGTATCGCCAGTAAGAGTGGAAAAGCTAGTAGTTGAATTACCTAAATTAAAACGCGTATGGGAACAAACCCAGGCTTATGCTTTCCAGCCTATTTACACCATATATTTACAGTATCCACAGGATATACAGCTGCCCTCAGTCATTAGCGGCTTAAACGGCATGACGGGTCAATGGATATTTGACCGTGGGCAATTATGCGGGCAAAAAGGTTTGATTGCGGTGATTATCAGCGCTACAGGCTTACATCAGAAAATGGGTCAGGACGCGCTTGCATTAACTGTAGCTCAAGAGCTGCACCACGCTTACCCTATGTTACCCAAGCCTTTATGGCACAAGGTCATTGCAGAAAAACGTGCAACGTTTTCTTGCACTTCAGACTTGGCGCGCCCTACCAATAAAACTGCTCAGCCAGGTCTGTTTATAGCAGGGGATTACACTTATGCAGACTATCCAGCGACTATAGAAGGTGCGGTCAGAAGCGGAATTAGATGTGCTAAATTGCTGTTGAATAGCTGAGATATGGCATACCCAAATACTGAATTACATTTCCCGCATTTTGGCTAAAGCCTGCTCTAAGCGCTCCACCCCAATCACCTCAATGCCCTCAATCCGCTGCTTAGGCATATTGCTTTTTGGAACGATGGCTTTAGCGAATCCTAGTTTTGCCGCTTCTTTCAGCCGTTCCTGACCGCGTTGTACCGGGCGCACTTCGCCAGCCAGACCAACCTCACCAAATACTATAAGTTTGTTGTCTAACGGTTTGTTTTTTAATGAAGAAACAATGGATAATATAACTGCTAAATCAACTGCCGGCTCACCGATTTTTACGCCTCCTACGGCATTGATAAACACATCTTGGTCAAAACACGCCACTCCAGCATGTCGGTGCAACACTGCCAGCAACATCGCCAAACGGTTTTGCTCCAGGCCTACACATAAGCGTTTAGGGTTTGGTGCATGTGCTTCATCTACTAAGGCTTGAATCTCGATCAGTAATGGCCTTGTACCTTCCATTGTCACAGTAATACATGAGCCTGCAACTTGCTCACTGTGGTGGGATAAAAATAATGCCGAGGGGTTAGTGACTTCGCGCAATCCTTTTTCAGTCATGGCGAATACACCAAGCTCATTGACTGCGCCAAAGCGGTTCTTAAAGGCGCGTATCAAGCGAAAGCTGGAATTCTGGTCCCCTTCAAAATACAGTACCGTGTCGACAATATGCTCCAGTACCCGCGGGCCAGCTAACGTGCCCTCTTTAGTCACATGACCGACCAATATGACGGTGATACCAGCCTGCTTAGCTAGGCGTGTAAGTTGAGCGGAGCATTCGCGCACTTGGGCAACAGAGCCTGGTGCTGACTGTAGCGCTTCGGAATATACGGTTTGGATGGAATCAATAACGGCTATATCGGGTTTATGTTTCTGTAGGGTACTGATGATTTTTTCAAGATTGATTTCAGCCAACAATGAAATCGGGCTGGCATCCAACCCAAGCCGCTTCGCACGCATGGCGATTTGTTGGGGCGATTCTTCCCCGCTCACATAAATAGCTTTGCGGGCGTTGCCGATGTGGCATAAGGTTTGGAGTAGCAAGGTGGATTTACCAATACCCGGATCGCCGCCAATTAATACTACCCCGCCAGGTACCAAACCTCCCCCTAATACCCGGTCAAACTCGCTCACACCAGTAGGTTGCCTAGGCACTTCTGCTGCTTCCACCTCTGTGAGCTTTTGCAAACCTGCAGTTTCTGCCAAAGGCGCATAGCGACTAGCGCTGGCGGTCTCGGCTATCGTTTCAACTAAAGTATTCCATGCATGGCAGCTGGGGCACTGGCCCTGCCATTTCGGCTCCTGGGCGCCGCATTCCGTGCAGGTATAAACCGTTTTTGCTTTAGCCATTGAGTGCTTCACCGTCTTCAATGTTGAATGGTACCCGTGGTGCCACTGCGCATAACAATTCATAGCCAACAGTTCCGCAGGCTTCCGCAACCACATCTACAGGCACGATCTTGCCCCATAGCTCAACAGGCGTGCCGATATTGGCTTCTGGGATTTCTGTTAAATCGACAAATAGCATATCCATAGATACCCGGCCTATGGTTTGCGTAAGCTTGCCATTTACGGCTATTGGAATTCCATATTGGTCGTCATCTACGCAATATTGGCCTGCATGCCTTGGGAAGCCATCTGCGTAACCGCAAGCTACTATGCCAACACGCGTGGCTTTGCTGGCGGTGAATCTATGGCCATATCCTACGCTTTCGCCTGCTTGCAAGGTCTGCACGCATATAATTTCACTGGTGAGTGACATCACTGGCTGCAAACCAAACTCTACTGCTGGCGTTCCAGTTACGGGTGAAGCCCCATATAACATAATACCTGGGCGCACCCACTCTACATGTGCTTCAGGATGACGTAGGATAGTCGCAGAGTTCGCCAATGACCTAGCATTTTCCAGACCCTGCGTAGTCTCTTGAAATAGTTGAAGCGGCTTAGCAATGCCAATATCTTCATCCGCGGTAGCGAAATGTGTCATTAACACGATCTGTGAGACGTTTTTGCAAGCCTGTAAACGGTTGTAGGCGGTTAAATAATCCGCGGGGACAAAGCCCAGACGATTCATGCCGGTATTCATTTTGAGGTGCACTGTAACAGGCTTATTGAACTTGATAGCTTCCAACATCTCAATTTGTGGTATGGAATGTACTACGACATCTAATGTGAAACTGGCTGCAATCGCCATTTCAGTTTTGCTGAATACACCCTCTAGCAAAAGGATAGTTTGCTGAAACCCGGCCTCACGCAAATCAATCGCTTCGCCTAAGCTCAGCACGGCAAAGCCATCAGCTTCGTTTATGCCATGCGCCACATTCAGCAAGCCATGCCCATAACCATTAGCCTTCACTACAGCCATCACCTTGGATTTGGGAGCATGCCCTTTCACAATTTTAAGATTATTGTTTAATGCACTATACGAAATGGTAGCTAGAATTGGTCGCATGTTAGTAGCACTTCTCTACAACTAATAGCTGTCAGCCATATGACCGCTGCCCGCGAAGTTCTCAAAGCGGGTATGTTGCCCTAAGAAAGTCAAGCGTATGCGGCCAATCGGGCCGTTACGTTGTTTGCCGATAATGATTTCTGCAGTGCCTTTATCTGTGCTGTCCGGGTTATAGACTTCATCGCGGTAGATGAATAAGATGACGTCGGCGTCCTGCTCAATCGCGCCTGATTCGCGCAAATCACTCATTACCGGACGTTTATCTGGCCGTGTTTCAACGGAGCGGTTAAGTTGTGAGAGCGCAATGACTGGGCAATCCAGTTCCTTAGCTAATGCTTTTAATGAGCGTGAAATCTCTGAGATCTCAGTCGCGCGGTTTTCGCCTTGCCGGCCTGCAGGGGCAGACATCAGTTGCAAGTAATCGATGACGATTAAGCCAAGCTTGCCGCATTGACGATGCAAGCGGCGTGCCCTGGCACGTACATCAAACGAACTCAAGCCTGCACCTTCGTCAATAAAGATAGGTGCTTCATTCAAACGGCCCAGCGCAGTGGTTAGGCGCTCCCAGTCTTCATCTTCTAGCTTCCCGGTACGCATCCTGTGCTGATCCAAGCGCCCTACAGAGCCAATCATACGCATGGCCAGTTGTGTAGAAGCCATCTCCATAGAGAATACCGCTACAGGAAGACCCGTATCCAGCGCTACGTTTTCGGCGATGTTCAATGAGAATGCGGTTTTACCCATGGATGGTCGACCAGCAACGATGATCAAATCACCACCTTGCAAGCCAGAAGTCATGGAATCCAGGTCACTGAATCCTGTTGGAATGCCTGTAACGTCCGATGGATTGTCACGTGAGAATAGTTGGTCAATACGGTCCGCTACTTGTGGCAATAGCACTTTGATATCCACAAAACCTTGCGTACTACGTTTGCCGCCTTCAGCTATTTGAAAAATCTTTGCTTCCGCCTCGTCAAGCAACTGCTGTGCATCGCGGCCATTAGGCGCATAAGCGCTTTCTGCAATGCCTGAACCTACCACTACTAATTGCCGCATTACGGCACGCTCACGGACTATTTCAGCGTAACGACGAATATTAGCCGCAGTAGGCGTGCTTTGTGCCAACGCACCCAAATAAGCAATACCGCCAACGCCGGAAAGCTCTGCATTGTTTTCCAGTGATTCTGCAACCGTTACGATATCGGCTGGCTTGTTGTGTTCTATAAGCTTGGCGATATGTTGGAATATCGCTTTGTGGTCATGCCGGTAAAAGTCTTGTGCTGTAAGAATATCAGCGACTTTATCAAGCGCTTCGTTCTCTAATAATAAGCCGCCTATGACGGATTGCTCGGCTTCTACCGAATGAGGTGGGATTTTTAATGCATCTAATTGTTCATCAGCCATGCGGAGATTATACTGAATAACCGCTGCATCCAAATAGATGCCTAAAAAATAAAAAAAGCCAATAAAAAGGCTACCGAAGTAGCCTTTTTAAATTACTCAAAATTTAGAATACCATTAATACAAATCAGCAATATTTTATTTTTTAAGCTTCTGCAGTTACTGTTACAGTCACATCAACAGTCACATCATGATGTAATGCAAGCGTTACCACATGATCACCAATTGTTTTCAATGGGCCATTTGGCATACGCACCTCAGCTTTAACCACTTCAAAGCCTTGAGCCACTAATGCATCAGCGATGTCGCCGTTAGTCACAGAACCGAATAAACGGCCATCGACACCAGCTTTTTGTGAGACTGCAACAATGTAGCCAGTCAATTTTTCACCGCGGGCTTGCGCAGTAGTTAAGATTGCAGCTTGTTGTTTTTCTAATTCTACACGACGTGCAGCAAATTCAGCCTTGTTGGCCTCAGTCGCGCGCTTAGCTTTGCCTTGTGGAATTAAAAAGTTACGGCCGAAACCGTCTTTAACTTTAACTACGTCACCTAAATTACCTAGGTTACCTACTTTTTCTAATAAAATAATTTGCATGGTAGCCTCCTAACTATTGGTGTTTGTCTGTGAATGGAAGCAAAGCTAAGAAACGTGCGCGTTTAACTGCAGACGTTAATTGACGTTGATAACGTGCTTTTGTGCCCGTCATACGTGCTGGAATGATCTTTGCGTTTTCTGAGATGAAATCTTTTAATAGATCAACATCTTTGTAATCAACTTCTTTGATGCCTTCTGCTGAAAAACGGCAGTAGCGGCGGCGTTTGTACATTTCTCTTGCCATCATAAACTCCTAAACTTTTAATTGAGCTGAATAAGCTCTATATGGTTAATATGCATGACCAGTTGTGTGCTTTTGAGGCTGCGCCTGGCTAAAAAACCAGTCGCTAGAATGTGTGAACCTAATTCAAGCCCTTTTAATGCTAAATCGCCTAAAACGACCGCATTCACTTCAAATTCCACCTTGCGCTTCATGCCAGCTTCAACTTCTTCTGAAACATGATGCAAGACTACACTTAACAACGGTATGCCTGCTGGGGTATAGCGAAGCGGCTCAATGTGCACGACTTCTGCTTGTAACTCCAGCTTATTCACTTGTATTACTTAAGCTGGTGCTGCCTCTACTCTAGGGGCTGGAGCGGCTGCGGGCGCTGCATCACGGCTCAATACTGATTTAGATTTCTCTTCTTTCATCATTGGGCTAGGTGCCGTTACCGCAGTTTTTGTTGCCATAGTTAAATGGCGCAATACTGCATCATTAAACTTAAAGCCATGCTCAAGCTCTTCTAACACTGTTTGATTACATTCAATGTTCATCAACACATAGTGAGCTTTGTGGATTTTTTGAATTGGGTATGCAAGTTGACGACGACCCCAGTCTTCTAAACGGTGAATTGCACCGCCGTTGCTGGTGATCAATGCGCGGTAACGCTCAATCATCGCTGGCACTTGTTCGCTTTGGTCCGGATGGACGATAAAAACTACTTCGTAGTGACGCATTAGTACTCCTTTTGGATTTAAGTTACCCACAATGTATTTGTTAAAAATACTTTAAGTACAAAGCGCGTTGTGGTGTAACAAGGTTGTGAATCAATTATGTTCGATAACGCTATCGAGCAAGCGCGCGATTATAATCGCAAACAAGCAGGCAAGCAACCAAAAAGCGAATTATCTTAAACAAATCAATTGTTTTGGTATTCGATATCATATTAAGCTTTGACCTACTAATTAAACCAAGTCTGGCATATCAGCCCCATAGAATTTGACTTTGAGCTTTTTAAGCTGATCCCTATAGTCAGCCGCTTTTTCAAAGTCCAAGTTCTTGGCGCTATCATGCATGGCTTTTTCAAGGCGCTTCATTTCTTTGGCGATTTGTTTTTCACTTAGCGATTCATAGTTAGCCTGCTCTTGCAGCGCCTTACGCTCTTTTTGTGCCTCGTCCTTATCATATACCCCATCAATGATATCTTTAATACGTTTGGTAACGCCTTTAGGCACAATGCCATTGGCTTCGTTGAAAGCTTGCTGTACACGGCGCCTACGGTCTGTTTCATCTATCGCCAGCTTCATACTGCGGGTTACGCTATTCGCGTAAAAGATAACCTTACCGTTCAAATTTCTTGCTGCACGACCTGCGGTCTGTATTAAGCTACGCTCAGAGCGCAAAAAGCCTTCTTTATCCGCATCCAACACCGCCACCAGCGATACCTCCGGGATATCTAAGCCTTCGCGTAGCAAGTTAATGCCAACCAGCACATCGAACTCGCCTAACCGTAAATCGCGGATAATTTCCACCCGCTCAACAGTATCGATATCGCTATGCAGATAACGCACTTTAACGCCATGCTCACTTAAATAGTCCGTCAGGTCTTCTGACATACGCTTAGTTAATGTAGTCGCTAACACGCGCTCGCCAATATCTACGCGCAGCTTGATTTCACTGAGTAAGTCATCTACCTGTGTATCCGCGGGCTTAACAATAATTTCCGGATCTATCAAGCCGGTTGGGCGTGCAATCATTTCTACCACTTGTTGCTGATGGTTTTTTTCGTAATCGGCTGGGGTTGCAGAAACGAATACGCATTGACGCATGATGTGCTCGAACTCCTCGAATTTAAGTGGTCGATTATCCAAGGCAGAAGGCAACCGCCACCCGTAATCCACTAGGTTTTCTTTACGTGAGCGGTCACCTTTATACATCGCGCCTACTTGCGGCACAGTCACATGGCTTTCATCAATAATCATCAGTGCATCACTTGGCAGGTAATCAATCAATGTCGGTGGCGGGTCGCCGGGGTTGCGTCCAGATAAATGCCGTGAGTAATTCTCGATACCTTTGCAAAAACCGATCTCGTTCAGCATTTCCAGATCGAAGCGCGTGCGTTGTTCGATGCGTTGCGCTTCCAGCAGCTTGCCTTGGCTAACGAAGTGATCGATCCGTTCACGCAGTTCTTC
>JACDEP010000083.1 GCA_013816325.1 Methylotenera sp. | reverse complement strand
GTCTAGGCACATCTAATATTAGTGCATGTTTATCTATTCCTTTAAATTTTGAAGGGAGGATACCTGCGAATCCTATTCCTGATTGGAACAGTACTTCTATACTTCGAAGTATTAGCAGCGGTAACTGGTTTCAACAAAACGGCTGGCGTGAACATATGTATTATGCAATATCGTTAGCCTGTTCAATTCTTACCCCAAATTGTAGTGGAGTGGGATATTTGACATTGAATGGAGCGGTAAATGCAAATGTTAATAAAAACATGATTACTATAGCTGATGGATTACCATTAACAGGGCAAATGCGCGCAACAGCAGCTGATAAATTAACCCTCACAAACTATTTTGAACAAGGAAACGCTACAACATTGGACAATGCTTATAACCGGGTATTTCCATTAACAAACAGTTTCAATGATTTAACGGCAAGTATCCCATGAAGTTATTTAAAAACATACACTCAAAGCGGCTAATTTCTACGGGATTTACTTTGATAGAAATGGCGATAGTATTAGTAATTATAGGAGTTATATTAGGCGGACTATTGCTGACATTGACTGCTCAAATTGATTTGCGTAATTACGCCACTACTAAACAAGCTATGGAAGAAATAAAAGAAGCTTTGATGGGCTATTCATTATCACATGGCTATCTGCCGTGCCCAGCTATATCAGATACTGACGGCACAGAAAATCGTAACGTTAGCGGCGCTTGTAATAATAGAGTAGGTTTTTTGCCTTGGATGGAGTTAGGGGTGGTAAAAGAAGATAGTTGGAATCATCTTTATCGTTATTCTGTTACCCCAGCATATTCAAACTCGTTGATTCCTGTAGCTTTATCTCCTGCAACTGCGCGAGATATAACAATACAGACTCGTAACACCAATGGCATTTTAGTTAATTTGTCGAATGCTTCTGACATCCCAGCCGCAATCATTTCGCATGGTAAAAATAGTTATGGAGGAACTAGTTATGGAGGTGTTGTAGTTACTGATACTTCAGTAAACAACAATGACGAAAAAACTAATAGTACCGGACTAGGAACAGCATTTGTAAGTAGAGAATACTCTGATGTAAAAACAACAGTCTATAGTGAATATGACGATATAGTTGTTTGGATATCCCCTAATATTTATTTAGCAAAGTTGGTAACAGTCGGGAAGTTACCATAATTTATGAACGATAACCAGCTTTTACGTTACAGCCGCCACATCCTCTTACCTCAGATTGGTTATGAGGGCCAAGATAAGCTGGTGCATAGCCATGCGTTAATTGTCGGGGCTGGCGGTTTGGGTTCACCGGTCGCTTTGTATCTAGCTGCAGGTGGCGTGGGCATGCTGACTATATGTGATTTTGACATAGTCGATTTAACCAACTTGCAACGCCAGATTGTCCATACCACACCCGCAGTTGGTACAAATAAGGCTGTATCTGCTCAACAGACTTTATTTGAAATCAACCCCGGCGTTGTAGTGAATACCATTACGAAAAAATCTACCGAAGAGGAATTCACAGAACTGGTTCACCTCGCAGATGTTGTCATTGATTGCAGCGATAACTTTGCCACACGTTATCTATTGAACAAACTATGTGTTCGTCTTAAAAAACCACTAGTCTCAGGTGCGGCTATTGGTTTTGAAGGACAAGTGACCGTGTTTGATATGCGTTTTGATAATAGTCCGTGTTATCACTGCTTATACCCAGATGCCGGTGAGGATGCCGAGATGCGTTGTTCGGAGAATGGCGTTTTTGCGCCGCTAGTGGGCATGATTGGCACTACGCAGGCTGCAGAGGCCATGAAGTTATTAATGGGAATAGGAGAGAGTTTACAAGGCCGCTTATTGTTGCTTGACGTTCTATCCATGGAATGGCGCAGCATAAGATTAAATAAAGATACTGAATGTCCGGTTTGTAGCCAGATTCTTTGAGAGTTGGCTAACTATCAATATCTAAGTTAGCCAACTTTCAGACCAATGTGTAAAGTTATTTACCACCAACGATGGATTTGACGGCACTAACCAAATCACCGGGCATTACGATGATCTTGCTATTTTCAGATGAAGACATTTTTTGTAAAGCTGTAATGTAACGGTCGCCCAGTAAAAACATGGCAGAAGCATTATTTTCTTTTACCGACTCAGTAATGAATTTAATAGACTCAGCAGATGCTTTTGCTGCAACCATTTGTGCTTCAGCATCTTTACGAGCGGCTTCTAGCCGCGCCTCAGCATTCAAGATTAACGACTGTTTCGCACCTTCAGCTTCCGTTACCACGGCTACGCGTTCACGCTCTGCAGCCGCTTGTCTTTCCATCGCGTCTTGCATATTTGGCGAAGGCTTGATGTCTTGGATTTCTACAGATTTTACAGTCAGGCCCCAGTCTAGCGCTTCATCGGCAATGGCAGCCTTGAGTTCAGTTTTAATACGGTCGCGTGATGTCAGTGCATGATTTAATTCCATTCCACCAATAATAGAACGTAAATTAGTTTGCACCATATTGCGCATGGCTTCACGGAAATTTTCAATACCATACACTGCGCGTTCGATGTTGCTTACTTTGATGAATGCTACTGCATTAGCTAGAATCACCGCATTGTCAGCGGTAATAACTTCTTGTTGAGGTATTTCTAAAATAATATCTTTGGTGGTAACTTTGTAGCTAACTTTAGTAAAAATAGGGTTAATCACGTGCAACCCTGGTGACAGAACGCCTGCAAATTTACCCAAGCGTTCTACTACCCATTCTTCACCCTGCGGCACAATGCGCACACCTTTGATGATGGCAACAACAACTAAAAATATGAGGATAATACTGAATTCTGTCATGGGATTTCCTAAAATTGGTGGGTTAAACTTTTGAGATTTTTAATGCATTGCCTACTACCGCAACAACCGTTGCTTCACTGCCTTCTTCTATCGTTTCGTCTCCAATCGCTACCCATTCGCGGCTGCCCATCACGCCTTGTGTGAAACGGATGCGCCCATTTTTCTTTAAGCTGACGCTTTCAATAACGGTGCCGGTACGGCCAATTTCTTCGCCTTGAGATTGGCCAACCCGTGAGTGCGTTTCATGTCTTATATAGTAGGTTTTCCATATAGCCAGCGAGCCTAGTGATAACAAGGCATATATCGCAAATTGAATGGCAGGTGTAATAGTAGGTAATAAACCCGTAATGATAGCAACACATAAGCCGGCGATGCCAAACCATAAGATATAAAAAGTGCCGGTGGCCATTTCCACGGCTAATAAAACCAGCCCTAAGGCACCCCATATCCACATTGCATTAATCATTTCATACCCTTATTTCTCTTAATCATATTTGTCAATTAAGGATTATCTTAGCACTATTAAACATAAGCTTGTAACAGAAAAGTGATTATCAAAAAACATGTGCAAATTGCCCAGTTAGCAGGTAGATAATATGCGCAAAATGGTAGAGAATTGTAACAAATCAAAAACCATATTTAGGTAGTGCTGCAGTCCTAGGGAGTTATTCCAGATGAACCCGCAAAAACTAACAATACCTAGCGATCAACACGAGCGCTTGCATTATATTAAACGGCAATTCCCCATGGCAAAAGGGCCAGATTTAAACCAGGAGTGGGCAGGTGGTAGGCTGGCTGCATCAAGAAAATTAAATAATATTGATATTGCAGCGTATTCCCGTAACCGTAATTTTTTAAATGGAGCAGTCACACATTTATCACCCTATCTACGCCACGGCTGTTTAAGTTTAAATGAAACTTTTAATTCTATTAAGAAACGTTTCGGAACAGAGGCAGATAAATTATTGTTTCAACTAGCTTGGCGGGATTATTGGCGACAAGTCTGGCATATGGCTGGGGATGCGATCTTCAGCGAAATGGAACCACCCAAGGTGGCTATTAGCCATGCGGCTTTAAGTGAAGATATCCGTGAAGGCAAAACGGGTTTGCCATGCATGGATGGCATTATTGAGGATTTAAAGAACACCGGTTATGTGCATAACCATGCAAGAATGTGGCTGGCCAGCTATATCGTCCATCATCGGAAACTCGATTGGCATGCGGCTGCCGATTGGTTTGAAGCACAATTGCTGGATGGCGATTTAGCCAGCAATCATTTGTCCTGGCAGTGGGTCACTTCAACTTTTAGTTCCAAGCCTTATTTTTTCAATAAAGAAACACTTAGCCGTTATACGGGAGCCAAATACTGCGCGACCTGTCAGGTGGAATGCCCGTTCGATGCCAGCTATGACACATTGAATGATCGCTTATTTAACAAAACACTGGTCCCCATCGCTAAGCAATATCCCATACTGCCAGTGGTTAACAAAATGTTATCAGGCCATCCTGCAATCGCTGTATTTATTCACGATGAAATGCTTTCTGCAGCGCACCCTTTGATGAAAAAGCCATACCCAAAATTCTTTGTATTCGACCCGGAAATCCATGACAACTGGTCATTGAACCGTTTGCAGTTTGTAACAGACTGTTTAAATGAGATGGAAGAGGTTGAAGTGTGGATAGGCGATACCTATGAAGTATTAATGAAGCGTGGCGTTGGGAAAATCACTACTCAAAATACGCCTAATCGAAAACTTAAGGCTATATTGCAGCCTTTCTCACCACAGTGGGAACCAGTAGAAAAATTTGTAAACGTAGAAATCAGTAGTAAACGGCTGATGCGCTTTTCCCGTTACTGGGAAAAAGTGGGGCCGCTTGTATTAGGCGATGCCGAATACAGAAAATCATAAAATAATTAAAAGGGAGATAAAAAATGGTAGTTTGGATAGTATTAGCAGTAATAGCGTTATATTTCATCGTCACTTACAACAGCTTAGTCAATATTAAAAATAACGTTGAAAAAGCTTGGGCGAATATCGACGTCTTGCTTAAACAACGTAACGACGAACTGCCTAAGCTCATTGATACCTGCAAGGTTTACATGACCCATGAAGCACAAACACTTGAGAAAGTGATTCAGGCGCGTATGGGGGTAGATGCAGCACGCCAAACGCATGACTTAGTAGGCTTAGATAAGGCAGAATCTGGCTTGCAGGCTAGCTTAGGCGGCTTGTTCGCTGTGGCAGAGAATTATCCTGACCTTAAAGCTGATCAAACATTCATGAACCTTCAGGCCCGTATTACCGGTTTGGAAAACCAAATCGCAGATCGCCGAGAGTTCTATAACGATTCTGTTGCTGTTAATAATGTGCGTATCAGGCAGTTCCCAGACTTAATTGTCGCGGGGATTTGTAATTTTGGACGCATGAACATGCTCAAGTTCGCATCAGACGAATTAAAAGATGTGGATGTAGCAAGTCGGTTCAAGGCTTAAGTCACATGTTTCAAAGGTTGCACGCGCGTAGCGTTAATATTGCTACGCTCGTTATCATTGCTGGCAGTTTTATATGGGCCTATGTAGCACATGTTAAACCCACCGACAGTCAAGTATGGGCTTGGCTGCTGTCTATTGGTATTTGTTTAAGTCTATTTGCCACCTTATTTAATTACTGGCGCCTGCTCAAAATCACCGAAGCGCCTACTTCTACGATAGCTGCGGCAGCGCAAGGCTATATCGAGCTGTACGGTACAGCATCAACCACCCAGCCTTTCAAATCTCCCTATCAGGGGATTCCCTGTGTCTGGTATCGTGCTTGGGTTTATGCCAACTGTTTTAATGAAGATGGTAAACGTGAAACGCAGTTGCTAGAATATACCGAAAGCGACCAGACTTTTCAGCTGACTGATGATTCTGGTAGCTGCCAGGTTAATCCCAAAGGCGGCGAGATTATTTATGCAGAAAAGCGTACCAGTTTTAAAAATGATCACAGGTACGTAGAAGAATTTTTGCCTTCTAATAAGCCTTTATATTTATTGGGTTATCTAGATACCCGGCATAGTTTTGGTTTAGAAGAAACGATAAAACGCGATACCGGAAAATTGTTATCTACTTGGAAATCTAACCCGGTAAAGATGCTCATGCGATTTGACTTAAATCGTGATGGCAAAGTCGATATGCGGGAATGGGAGTTAGCACGTGCCGAAGCACGACGTGAGGTTGAAAAGCAGCACCTGCTAAAAGCTAGTCATGGAGCCTTTACGATAGCAAAACCCGCTGGTGGAAAGCTCTTTTTGATATCAGCTTTATCACCGCAAATTCTACGTAACCGCTATCAATACTGGAGCTTGGCGCATCTGTTTTTACTCATCATAATGCTCATGGCTTTTGCGACTTTGACATGAGCTAACAACAATATAACAACTCATGGCAACAGGTGAGTTGACCGGATGCCTATGTTAAAATAGTAGGTTATGACGATAACCAACACCACTCCCAAAGAATTAGCAAAATCCTTCGACCCTAAAACCATTGAAAGCCACTGGTATCAATTTTGGGAAAGCCAAGGCTATTATGCTGCCGGTTTAGATACTAGCAAGCCTAAAGAGGAAAATTTCTGTATCTTACTGCCGCCGCCCAATGTGACCGGTACACTGCACATGGGCCACGGCTTCAACCAGACCCTGATGGATGCGCTGACCCGCTATCACCGTATGCGCGGCGATAACACGCTTTGGCAGCCAGGCACCGATCACGCGGGTATCGCTACGCAAATCGTGGTGGAACGACAGTTAGACGCACAAGGGGTATCACGCCATGACCTAGGCCGTAAGAAATTCTTGGAAAAAGTGTGGGAGTGGAAAGAATACTCAGGCGGCACCATTACTAAACAAATGCGTCGTTTAGGTACTTCACCGGATTGGAGCCGTGAGCGCTTTACCATGGATGAAGGCCTGAACAAAACTGTCACTGAGACGTTTGTGCGTTTGTACAATGAAGGTTTGATCTACCGTGGCAAACGCCTGGTGAACTGGGATGTGAAGCTCGGCACAGCCGTTTCAGACCTCGAAGTGGTGCAGAAAGAAGAAGATGGCTTCATGTGGCATATCAACTATCCATTATCTGAGGCAGATAATGTAAATGGTTTAACGCATTTAACCGTAGCTACGACACGTCCAGAAACTATGGTGGGTGATGTGGCGGTGATGGTGCATCCAGAAGATGAGCGCTATGCGCACCTGATTGGTCAAAATGTAAAGTTGCCGTTTTGCGGCCGCGAAATCCCGATTATTGCTGATGACTATGTAGATAAAGAATTCGGTACCGGCGTGGTAAAAGTAACACCAGCGCATGACTTTAATGACTATGCAGTTGGGCAACGTCATAATTTGGATAAAATTATTATCCTTAATCTTCAAGGGTTTATTCCATCGACAGCAGAAGTCTATGCTGCTGATGGTTCAGCTAAAGAATCGATTGATTTACCTAAAAATTTAATCGGATTAGAACGTTTTGCAGCGCGTAAGCAAGTGGTAGTAGACCTTGAGGAGCAAAACTATTTAGTTAAAGCTGAAAAACATAAACTCAAAGTGCCACGTGGCGACCGTACAGGTGTGGTGATTGAGCCTATGCTGACTGACCAATGGTTTGTGGCGATGAGCAAACCTGCCGCCGATGGCAAGAGTATTACGCAAAAGGCTTTAGAAGTTGTGGCTTCTGGCGAAATCAAATTCTACCCTGAGAACTGGGTGAATACTTACAATCAATGGCTCAATAACATTCAAGACTGGTGTATTTCCCGCCAATTGTGGTGGGGGCATCAAATTCCTGCTTGGTATTGCGGAGATTTAATTTTTGTAGCGCATGATGAAAAACAAGCTTATGCAAAACTTGAGCAAGTACTTGCTGATCTCGAAGTAAGAGGCGAGGCCGAATATGCTGAAATACTTCGTTATAAAGGATTGAGACGTGACAACGATGTACTTGATACATGGTACTCATCTGCTTTATGGCCTTTCTCTACACTGGACTGGACTGGCGATGAAGCCATAGATAAAGCCAATACAGCGCTAGATTTATATCTGCCATCTTCAGTGTTGGTAACAGGCTTTGACATCATCTTTTTCTGGGTGGCGCGTATGGTCATGATGACTACACACATCACTGGGAAAATCCCATTCAAACACGTTTATGTACATGGCTTGATCCGTGATGCTGAAGGCCAGAAGATGAGTAAATCGAAAGGCAACGTGCTGGACCCGATTGACCTGATCGATGGCATCTCTTTGGATGAGCTGATTGAGAAACGTACAACCGGCTTGATGAAGCCGAAACAAGCCGAGCAGATTGAAAAACGTACGCGTAAAGAATTTCCGGAAGGTATCGCTGCTTACGGAACGGATGCCTTACGATTTACGTTTGCAGCGCTTGCTTCACCGGGCCGTGACATCAAGTTTGATTTGCAGCGCTGTGATGGCTATCGTAATTTCTGCAATAAATTGTGGAACGCCACGCGCTTTGTGCTCATGCACACGGAAGGCCAGGATTGCGGACTGGAAGAGTGTAATATTCAACCGGAAGGTTACTTAAATTTCTCGCAAGCGGACCGTTGGATAGTCTCACAATTGCAACGCACGGAAGCGGATGTTGAACGTGCATTTAACGACTACCGTTTTGACCTAGTAGCAAAAGCTATTTATGAGTTTGTGTGGGACGAGTATTGCGATTGGTACTTGGAGCTTGCTAAGGTTCAAGTTCAGCAGGGTAGTGATGCAGAAAAACGGGCAACGCGGCGTACATTGCTGCGTGTGCTGGAAACGATTTTACGCCTTGCTCACCCAATTATGCCGTTCATTACGGAAGAAATCTGGCAGACCATAGGCCCAATGAGCGGTAAAACCGGCCCAAGCATCATGCTTGAAGCTTATCCAATTTCCCAACCCGGCAAAATAGATGTGGTAGCAGAGGCTTGGGTCGCTTTACTTAAACAAGCGGTAGATGCCTGCCGTAGCTTACGCGGTGAAATGGGTATTTCACCTGCCGCGCGTGTGCCATTGATTGCAACAGGAGATGCAATAAAACTCGCTTTGGTAGCCCCCTATTTGAAAGCGCTAGCTAAGCTGGAAGAGGTAAGTATTGTTCCTGAATTGCCAGAGGCTGATGCCCCGGTGATGCTGGTAGACGACTTTAAGTTAATGTTAAAAGTTGAAATTGATGTTGCTGCAGAGAAAGAACGATTAGGTAAGGAAATTGCGCGTTTGGAAACTGAAATCAATAAAGCTAACGGTAAATTAAGTAACGAAAGCTTTGTAGCTCGAGCTCCTGCCGCTGTGGTAGAGCAGGAAAAAGCGCGGGTTACTGAATTCGGTGCAAATCTGGAAAAATTGCAGGGCCAGTTAGCTAAACTTAAGTAAGGGCAACAATAAAAAAGGCGCGAAAGCGCCTTTTTTATTGTTCAGAATTCATATAAGACTAATGCGCGCGTTTCTTGATGTAAAAAATAAAGGAATTATCTTCTTCATCA
>JACDEP010000198.1:1232-3227 GCA_013816325.1 Methylotenera sp. | reverse complement strand
GGATGTAGTTGAACCATTGTTTGACAGGATTTTGGGCCGTACTTCTCTTCACACTGTTCTTAATCCGGTAACTGACGAACTAATTGTAGAAGCCGGCCGGCAAATTGATGAAGACATTGCAAAAGCAATTGAAGATGCAGGAATTGAAACTGTTGAAATTCGTTCGGTATTGACTTGTGAAGCTAAGCGTGGGGTGTGTGTGCGTTGCTATGGTAAAAACCTTGCTACAGGTTATACTGCACAACGTGGTGATGCTGTTGGTATTATTGCCGCTCAATCAATCGGTGAGCCTGGTACTCAGTTGACCATGCGTACGTTCCACATTGGTGGTGCAGTATCGCGTGCGGCTTCTGTAAGCCAAGTTGAGAGTAAATCAAACGGTGTGCTGAACTTTACTTCTACGATGCGTTATGTAACTAATGCACGTAATGAGCAAGTGGTGATTTCACGTAATGGTGAAGTGATCATTGCAGACGAAAATGGTCGTGAGCGTGAGCGTCATAAAGTGCCATACGGTGCGACATTGCAAATCACTGACGGCAAAACTGTTAAAGCGGGTCAGGCAATGGCTACATGGGATCCACATACCCGTCCAATCATCACAGAGTACGCAGGACGTGTGAAGTTTGAGAACGTGGAAGAAGGCATCACTGTAGCTAAGCAAATCGATGACGTGACTGGTTTGTCATCCCTGGTGGTAATTGATCCTAAACAACGTGCTGGACAAACTAAAGGTTTGCGCCCACAGGTTAAATTGCTTGATGCCAATGGCGTTGAAGTGAAAATTGCCGGTGGCGATCAATCAGTGAACATTACGTTCCAATTGGGTTGCATCATTACGGTTAAAGATGGTCAAGAAGTTGGCGTGGGTGAAGTTCTTGCACGTATTCCACAAGAGTCATCTAAAACACGTGATATTACCGGTGGTCTGCCACGCGTAGCAGAGTTGTTTGAAGCACGTTCGCCAAAAGATGCCGGTATGTTGGCTGAGGTGACTGGTACAGTTTCATTCGGTAAAGACACTAAAGGTAAGCAACGTCTGGTATTTACTGATTTAGATGGTGAAACCCATGAGTATTTGATTCCTAAAGATAAACATGTAACAGCGCATGATGGCCAAGTAGTCACTAAAGGTGAAAGCATTGTAGATGGCCCGGCTGATCCACAAGATATATTACGTTTACAAGGTCGCGAGGCACTTGCACGTTACATCATCGACGAAGTGCAAGACGTATATCGTCTGCAAGGCGTGAAAATTAACGATAAACATATTGAAGTGATTGTGCGTCAAATGTTGCGTCGTGTACGTGTTACAGATGCTGGTGAAACAAACTTTATCATGGGTGAACAGGTTGAACGTGCTGATCTGTTGGCTGAAAATGAACGGGTCATCGCTGAAAATAAACGACCTTCAGAATTTGAATATGTATTGCTTGGCATTACCAAAGCGTCGTTGTCTACGGATTCATTTATCTCTGCGGCATCGTTCCAGGAAACAACACGTGTGTTGACTGAAGCAGCAATCTTAGGTAAACGTGATGAATTACGTGGCTTGAAAGAGAACGTGATTGTGGGTCGTTTGATTCCAGCAGGTACGGGCTTGGCTTATCACGAAAGTCGTAAGCGTGCAGCATTGGCAGGGAAATCCCCAGCGGCTGCATTTGTTAGCGTAGAAGTAAGTACAGAAGTTGAAACACCAGTAGTAGAAGCAAATAACGAAATTGCAGCGGAATAAAATCAAGCTATTTGCCCGTAGGGGATACGCAATGATGTGTCATTACTGACAACATCATTGCAATAAACCTTGACAATAAAAGTCAGGCTAAATAGAATGCTGAGTTTTTCAGGATGGCCAACCTATCTAAATTGATAGCGGTATTCTGATTGCTGCTTTTTCAGAAATAGGCGTATTTTAGGCTATTTCAAAAAATAGACATATTTACAGAACATAATTAGAGGTTACAGGCAATGCCAACCATCAATCAGTTAGTACGT
>JACDEP010000198.1:0-1222 GCA_013816325.1 Methylotenera sp. | reverse complement strand
AACTCGTGTTTACACAACGACACCTAAAAAGCCTAACTCAGCTTTGCGTAAAGTTGCCAAAGTGCGCTTGACCAATGGCTATGAAGTGATTAGCTACATCGGTGGTGAAGGCCATAATTTGCAAGAGCATAGCGTGGTATTGCTGCGTGGTGGTCGTGTAAAAGACTTGCCAGGTGTGCGTTACCATATGGTACGTGGTAGCTTGGATACGGCTGGTGTTAAAGATCGTAAGCAATCACGTTCTAAATACGGTGCTAAACGGCCTAAAGAAGGTAAAGCTGCTAAATAATTACTTAGGTAATTTGAGCCAGGTAATTTACGGTTTATTGGAATTTAGTAGTAAAAATCAGGCGGCTTGAAATAGCCTTGCTAGCGCAGTTGCCAGCAAAAACATTATATAGAGAATTGAGAATAGTATGCCAAGACGTAGAGAAGTCCCCAAACGCCACATTCTTCCAGACCCGAAATTCGGCAGTCAAGAGGTGTCTAAGTTCGTAAACGTGCTGATGACTGGTGGTAAAAAATCTGTTGCTGAACGTATCTTGTACGGTGCATTTGACCAGGTGACTGCTAAAACTAGCAAAGACGCCTTAGAAGTATTCACGCTTGCGTTAACTAACCTGCGTCCGTTGGTTGAGGTTAAGAGCCGTCGCGTTGGTGGTGCTAACTACCAAGTGCCGGTTGAAGTGCGTCCGAGTCGTCGTAGTGCTTTGGCTATGCGTTGGTTGCGTGATGCAGCGCGTAAGCGTGGTGAAAAATCAATGGGCTTGCGTTTAGCGGCTGAACTGGTTGAGGCTTCTGAAGGTCGGGGTTCGGCAATGAAAAAACGTGAAGAAGTCCACCGTATGGCAGAAGCGAATAAAGCATTCTCGCATTTCAGGTTCTAAAATCTAAATGTAAGTAAAGCAGGGTGCCGGTAATTAGGCGCAGTAAATCGCTCTTTAAGAATTTAAGCAATAATATTAAGTAAAGGTAATAGCCGTGGCTCGTATAACCCCTATTGAACGCTACCGTAACATTGGTATTTCTGCGCATATTGACGCAGGTAAAACGACAACTACAGAACGTATTTTGTTTTACACAGGCGTAAACCATAAAATTGGTGAAGTGCATAATGGCGCTGCCACTATGGACTGGATGGAGCAAGAGCAAGAGCGTGGTATTACCATTACTTCAGCGGCAACAACTTGCTTCTGGAAAGGTATGGCTGGTCAGTTTGAAC
>JACDEP010000197.1 GCA_013816325.1 Methylotenera sp. | reverse complement strand
CATCTCCGTTTGCTGTAACAACGTCTGCAAATCCTCTCGGCTTACATCTAGCACCTGGTTATATTCTTTAAGCACTTCATTTAAGTCTTCAGGTGTAAAACCAAAACGCATCTCCGGGGGGATATCCTTAGTGAGGTGCGAATCGCCGGCCTTTACTAAGGCATGAGGATAGGTGCGGCGCGTAGCATTGTTATAGACCAGTGCAACCAACAACAGCAATACGGAGTTGATCGCCACCGGAAAGACCACAAAGCTATAACCTGCAGCATGGATGGCCGGTCCACCTAATACCGCAGTCAATGCAACTGCGCCGCTTGGGGGATGCAAGCAGCGCAAGGTAAACATCAATGCAATGCCTACACTCAGCGCAAAGGCTGCGGCAATCACGGCATCTTTAATCAAAATAGCGAACGTGACCCCTACTAATGCAGCCACGGTATTACCGCCAACAATAGACCATGGCTGTGCCAGTGGGCTAGAAGGTACGCCAAAAAGCAATACGGCTGATGCACCAATTGGCGCCATGAGCAAGGGCAGCGAAGTCGATGAGCCTACGACCCAATAGGTCACTACACTTGTAAGTACGATGCCGAAAAAAGCGCCGAGGCAAGCCCGTGTTCGCTCTTTGTAGTCGATGGCTACCGGCTCTGGGGAAAACCCTTTTAACCAACTTAAGAAAGTGTTCACATTCAAACCTGAATTAAATGATGCGGAATTTTACCGTACGTATTGTTAAAGTGCTGATAAGTTAAAATTTATCAGTATATCGGAGACAAAACGTGAAAAAAATATCCCTATTGCGGTATATTGAGCGCAATTATGTTAACTATCAAACATTGAACTCAGCCAGATTTGTTATTATTTGATAAATTCGCAATTTTACAAATTACATGCACCTTCCTTAACCGACGAACTTCATTATAAAAGACCCCTATGTTAGAAAATAATACTGATTTACAACTTGAAATTGCTGACCTGATGGTACAGGCGCTGAACCTGGATATCGCCGCTGCGGAAATAGAAGCGGATGCACCATTGTATGGTAGCGGGCTAGGATTAGACTCAATTGATATATTGGAAGTCGCCTTGGTCGTTTCCAAACGATATGGCCTGCAGCTTAAATCGGATAACGAAAACAATCATAAGATATTCAGCTCACTACGCAGTCTTGCAGAGTATGTTGCTGTCCACAAAACCAAGTAGTAGTACTAGCACTTCATGCAAGAAGCTCTGAAAATCATGCGCGGTATGGCTGTGGCATTAGTGATAGTGCTATATGCGGTGCTAGTGCATCACGTCAATGCATCCGGCCAAGTTAGCTTGCTAGGTGCCTTGTTAGCGTTAGCGCCCCTCTTACTCATTACCGTGACATTTTCCTGGAGTATCACTTCCAAGCTCATAGGCTTTAGTCTAGTCATGGCTTTTTGTATCATCGCGTGGTGGACATTACCTTTCATTGAGCAGCATACCGGACTAATATTCTGGTTGCAGGATATCGGCCTCATGTTAATCCTGCTAGTCACCTTTGCCAGAACGTTATTACCTTCCCGCAAACCTCTATGTGCACATTTTGCTGAAATGATTAATGGCGGTACATTGCCTATCGCCCATGAACGTTATGCATATAAAGTGACCGTCGCATGGGTAGGATTTTTTGCGCTGATGGTACTTATTTCCAGCTTGTTGTTCTTTTTTAGCCCATTGGCAACCTGGTCACTCTTTGTGAACTTCTTAACATTGCCCCTGGTAGCCCTTATGTTTATCGCAGAATTTATGGTACGCAAGCAAGTACTTACTGACTTGCCAACGGGCAATGTGCTTGATGCAGTGCGAGCCTATCTAAATAACTCTAAAAATAACTCTAAGCGTACTCATTAGTCTTAAGTCTTTACATGCAAAATCTACCTTTAATCACCCATTCTGCTCTTGATAAAACCATCGCTTGGCGCGAAGGTACCCCTATTGCAGTTAAGCGTTTTCTGGCTGATGTCACCTATTTAGCCTCTACTTTGCCGAGCCGAAGTTACGTATTGAATGTATGTCGTGACCGTTATCATTTTCTAGTCGGGTTTGCAGCAGCGATGATTACCAACAAGGTAAGCCTGCTGCCACCCACCCATACACCTGAAATGGTGCAGCAACTATTGGCTTTTGCGCCTGACGTATTTTGCCTACACGATAATGAAGATTGTGATATCGCATTACCTAAATTGCGCTACCCACTTATAGCTGATGAATCAATATCGTCTAGCCATATAAATATCCCGCAGATAGATGCTCAGCAACTTGCCGCTATCGTTTTTACGTCCGGCTCTACCGGAACGCCTATTCCCCATAAAAAAAGCTGGGGTTCCCTGGTACGTAATGTACAAGCGCAAGCAGAGCGAATCGAGCTTAATGACAACACAGAATACACGTTCATAGGGACGATTCCACCACAGCATATGTATGGCTTTGAATCTAGCGTATTATTGCCTATGCAAAGTGGCAATGCTTTAAGTAGTGAGCAGCCTTTTTACCCGGCAGATATCGCGAATGCCTTGATCACTATAGCTGGCCCGCGCATCCTCGTTTCAACGCCATTACATTTACGATTGCTGTTGGATGCAGAGCTTGAATTGACCGAACTGGCTTTAGTCTTATCTGCCACGGCGCCATTATCCATTCCGCTAGCCCATAAAACAGAAGCATTGACAAATGCCCCCTTAATCGAGATATACGGCAGCACCGAGACCGGTCAAATTGCTAGCCGTCGAACCACTGCGACCGAAGAATGGCAGTTATTGCCGGATGTACATCTAAGCTCGCGAGATGGGCGATTCTGGGCGGAGGGTGGACATGTGGAAATTACCGTTCCACTGAATGATGTCATCGAACCATTGGAAAATGGTCACTTTTTGCTACAAGGCCGTATGCAAGACATCATTAATATCGCCGGTAAGCGCAGCTCTCTAGCCAATCTTAACCATCATTTGAATAGTATTACCGGCGTCATCGACGGCGCTTTTTTTATGCCGGATGAGCTTTCACATGATCATGTCACACGCTTGAGCGCTTGTGTAGTGGCTCCTACCCTTACAGCACCTCAAATATTGGCCGCATTGCGTAGCCGCATAGATGCGGTATTTTTACCCAGGCCATTATTATTTGTAGAATCATTGCCGCGCAACAGCACCGGTAAATTGCCACGCAACGCATTACAAAAACTTATTAGCGATCATATGCGTCCTAATGAAGCAGAACGGCAAAACTCATGAAAATGCAAAACCCATTAAGTATTCCGACCAATC
>JACDEP010000082.1 GCA_013816325.1 Methylotenera sp. | reverse complement strand
GCTCCAGCGAATCAATACATAGATCAGGCCAAGCACGAAGGCGCCGCCTACCCACATGCCTACCTCCGCAAATGTGGGCGAAGCATCCTGTACTGGCATCACGATGAGCTTACGCAGAAACAGTACTAACACCACTTCGATGAAGGTTTCAACAATAAGTTTACTGCCGTTCAAATAGCGTATTTCGGCTGAGATCAATGCAGAGACGGACCATAACAGCATGAGGGTGCCCAAGGCGTGTAAAAAGCCATGAACCAGGTTGTGCGCATAAGCCGCCTGTTGCACATCTTCGAAAAAAAGCCAGGTAAACATGATGACAGATGAGGCCAGCGCCAGGCCGATAATGATATGGGCAAAGCCATTGAGCCATAGCATGGCGCGTATAGCAATTCTGTTAAGCGGGGCAAATTCTTCCGGTAATTGATCTTGTGTCATTTGAATACCTTTGTTTATCTAGAGTTTATATTCTTAATCAAAGCAGTACGTCATTGAAGTTTAGTTGTTGTAATTCTTTTATCAGCCATTGTTGCGCTTTTCCGCCTTTGCTGCACCAAGCCAAAAATGTGGCTGCCACAGGCTTCGGTTCAGCTACTCGCTTAATGATAAGCTCCCCACATTCAGCATGCTTCTCTGCCAGTTTTCTAGGCAGATAGCCTACACCCAAACCTGCGATCTGTGCGTCCAGCTTGGCTTTCATATCCGGTACAGTCAGTACATCTTGGCCGGATAAAATGCCCGAAGTCCGTGGGGGTAGATTGCGCGAGGTATCAGCTGCAGAAACTGCACGATACCGCATGATGTCGACGTTTTGCAAGGGCTCTGGAAGGCTTGCCAGCGGATGATGTGGTGCCACTGCATAGTAAAATTCTATAGTACCAATCGCTTTGGTTGTATAGCCGCCACCCGACGGGGGGTCGCCCGCTGCGCCTAGCGATATATCTGCCCGACCACTAATAAGCGCATCCCAGCTGCCGCCAAAGACTTCGCGTAGCACTTTAATGCGCGTACCAAATTTTTGTGCATAGAACCTATCCAGCACTGGGTAAATAATGGTGATGTCGAACAAGTCCGATACTGCTATGGTCAAATCGGTTTCAACGCCGCTGGCCACACGCTTGACGCGAGACTCTAGCTCGCTAGCGGCGCTCAGTAGATTACGGCCTTCATTCAAGAGCTCGGCACCTGCTTCAGTTAGCGTTGCACGGTGACCGCTGCGATTGAACAGGTTAACGCCCAAATCTTCTTCGAGCTTGCGCACGGTGTAAGTGAGTGCAGAGGGTACCTTGTATAAGGATTCTGCCGCCGCGGCAAAGCTACCTTTGCGAGCAATCGCATCAATGACTTCAAGGGCTTCGAGTGAAAGTTTTATGGTCATAGTTAACGTGTAAATAGTACATCAAAATATTTGAACAAGTGACGCAAAATTATTTGCTAACAGTATAGGATAAATAGGCATAACATCCAACTTTAGATTAGTTAGCCTAATTCAACTTTATTGAATAAGAGAAAGGTTTTTAGCATGAGTACTTTATCAATTACAACCACTCAAGCAATGAATACCAGACAAACGCAGCCTAAAATCCAGGTTCGTAAATCTGAAGCGCGAGGCCATGCCAATCATGGCTGGCTAGATAGCTATCACTCATTTTCTTTTGCCAATTATTATGACCCGGCCCATATGGGTTTTTCCGTTTTGCGTGTGATTAACGAAGATATCGTTGAAGGTGGTCAAGGCTTCGGTATGCACTCACACCGTGATATGGAAATCATCACGTATATGCTAGGCGGTGCTATTCAGCATAAAGATAGCATGGGCAATGGCTCGGTGATTCGTGCCGGCGACGTACAGCGCATGACAGCTGGTACCGGCGTTCGCCATAGTGAATTCAACGCTTCTAATGAAGAAGCGGCGCATTTGCTGCAAATTTGGTTGTTACCCGAAAAAAACGGCATTGAGCCTGGCTATGAAGAAAAACATTTTGACGCAACCAGCAAAGCCAACCAATGGCGCTTGATCGCTTCACACGATGCACGTGAAGGTTCGCTACTTATCCATCAAGATGTTGACCTATTCGCTACCGTTTTAGATACCGGTAAAGCACTGACCTACGATACACGCCCAGGTCGGAGCCTATATTTCCAGATTGCCCGCGGCAGCGCTCAAATTAATGGTACACAATTGGATAAGGGTGGTGCCATCGCCATGGATGATGTAACGAATGTAGAGATAGTGTCACAAACTGATGCTGAAATAGTACTGTTTGATTTACCTTCATCCAGCCTTTACGGTGATCAAGAATAACTTTTTACTTTACGGGAGCACATGACATGACAAAGATTGCAGTGGTTTATCATAGCGGCTACGGCCATACGGCAGCTCAGGCACAGGCCGTGGCACGCGGTGCCAAAAAAGTAGTGGGAACAGAAGTACTTCTGCTGACTTCCGAAGAAGCGCAACAATGGGAACTTTTAGCAGATGCAGATGCCATTATTTTCGGTAGCCCCACCTACATGGGCAGCGCATCTGCACAGTTTAAGGCATTTATGGATGATAGCTCTAAGGTGTGGTTTACCCAAGACTGGAAAGACAAAGTAGCGGCTGGTTTCACGACTTCTGGCAGTCAAAGCGGCGATAAACTCAGTACTCTGACTCAACTTGCCGTCTTTGCAGCTCAGCACAGCATGATCTGGGTAGGCTTAGGTTTAATGCCCGGCAATAACAACAGCAAAGGCTCGGTTAATGATTTAAACAGGCTGGGCAGTTTCATGGGTGCGATGGCGCAAACCAATGTCGACCAAGGTGCAGACGTGGCACCCATTGAAAGTGACTTGTTAACGGCGGAACATTTAGGTGAACGCGTTGCGACCATTACCGCGCAATTGCGTGGCTAGAAATTGAGTTCAATCGTTAAGTTTAAGTAGATAAAGGGGATTAAGGATGAAAGTTAATTTTAAAAATAATGCAGTTGCCCTATTGATGGTGACAGCATTTGCATTGCCAGGTTTGGCGCTTGCCGACCAAGAAGCTTACCGCATTGACGACGGCCATAGTTTTGCGAACTGGACTGTCCGTCACGTGGCCTCTAAAACATCAGGCACTTTTAGCGATATAACCGGCAAGATACTAATAGACCGCGAAAACTTGGCAAACTCTTCTGTAGAAGCCAAAATCAATGTGTTAAGCGTCAATAGCAGCCATGCAAAACGTGATGAGCACATTAAGAAAGAAGAATATTTAGACGCGGCTAAGTTTAGCGAAATGAGCTTTGTCAGCAGCAAGGTCGAGGCCAAAAATAACTCAGAAGGCATACTCACAGGTACATTAACCCTGCATGGCGTCTCCAAACAAATGTCATTCTCATTCAAAGTGCTGGGTTTTGGTACAGACCCCTGGGGCGGCTACCGTATGGGCCTAGAAGCACATACTTCGTTGAAAGCCAGTGATTTTGGTTTTGGCTGGGGCGCTAAACCCAATGCGCCTGTTGGCGATGAAGTGGAAATCACGCTATTGGTTGAAGGCGTGAAATTGCCTGCTGAAAAGCCTATAAAGTAATTGCACTTGAGTGCTATTTGCTTTAACGCTATTTAAATAAATCGAATCAACCCAATTTATACAAAATACCAAGTAAACAAACCGGAGAGATATATGGCGTTAGATTTATTCAGTCCCACAACTTTAGGTGCTATCAGTTTAAAAAACCGCATCGTCATGGCCCCTTTAACCAGGAATCGTGCTGGTGAAGGCGGTGTACCGCAAGACCTTAACGCCACCTATTATTCACAGCGTGCCAGCGCTGGCTTGATCGTGACTGAAGCTACGCCAATCTCCCCAATGGGTCATGGTTATCCAGCTTTGCCGGGAATTTATACTGATGCTCAGGTTGCAGGCTGGAGAAAAGTGACGGATGCTGTGCATGCGAAAGGCGGAAAAATCGTTTTGCAGCTTTGGCATGTTGGCCGTATTTCGCACCCTAGTTTATTGCCCAATAACGCGCAACCGGTAGCGCCTTCAGCCATTAAACCAGCTGGACAGGCTTTTACCTACCAAGGTCTGGTGGATTATGTTGAACCACGCGCTTTAGATGCCAGTGAATTACCGGGCATTGTCGCGGATTTTGTCCATGCGACTCAATGTGCACTCACCGCAGGTTTTGATGGCGTAGAAATTCACGCTGCCAATGGCTATTTGCTAGACCAATTTTTGCGTGATGGCACCAATAAACGTACGGATAATTACGGTGGCAGTATCGAAAACCGGGCGCGTTTTTTATTAGAAGTCACCAAAGCCGTCGTCGATACCGCGGGGTCTGACAAAGTTGGCATCCGTATTTCACCGGTCAATCCGTTCAATGATATGCAGGATGGTAATCCACAGGCACTATTCAATTATGTGGCAAACGCGCTCAATCAGTTCAACTTGGCTTACCTGCATGCGGTAGAAGGCGGTATCCACGGCGGCGGCGATTCCGAACCATTCAATTTTGATGAGATGCGTAAATTATTCAAAGGCTCTTATATGGCCAACCTAGCTTACGACAAAGCCCGTGGCAATGAAGCCATCGCTAGTGGCCATGCTAATGTGATTGCTTACGGCGTACCGTATATCGGTAATCCGGATTTAGTTGAGCGTTATAAAACCAACGCAGTATTGAATCAAGCTGACGATGCGACCTTTTATGGCGGTAGTGAAAAAGGTTACACTGATTATCCTTTTCTAAACCAATAATCTAGTTAACAAATAATAAGGATTACGCATGCAAAAACCAGCCTTAACCCAAGTCCCTATCGATCCAATCCTAGCCAACCGCTGGAGCGGTAGAGCCTATGATGCTTCAAAACCAGTCAGCCATGAACAGATTATTGCACTGCTGGAGGCTGCCCGTTGGGCGCCATCCTGCTTTGGTGATCAGCCATGGCGCTTTATCGTATGGGATAAGCAATCTGATGCGGAAGCCTGGCAGAAAGCTTTTGATTGCCTGGCACCGAGCAACCAGGCTTGGGTCACAGATACGCCGGTGTTGATGCTGGTATGTGCGGACACCTTGTTTAACCATAACCAGCAACCTAACCGTTGGGGTCAATATGATACTGGCGCGGCGGCGGAGAATGTCTGCCTGCAAGCCAGCAGCATGGGGTTGATGGCGCACCAGATGGGCGGGTTCAATGCTGACAAAGCGCGTGAAGTATTTGCAATTCCCACGCAATATATTCCCATGGCAATGCTATGTGTCGGCTATGCGGCTGATATCAATACCGTGACAGGTGATGCACTGGATCGCGAAACCTCAGCGCGTACTCGCAGGCCTTTGAATGAATTATTTTTTGCCGGTAATTGGGGCAATCCTGTCGCCTAAGCGCACATTAAGGCTGCATCCTGACTTAACTAAAATGGCTGGCTCTGATAAACTCTTATAGTTATATCATTCAATTCAAACATTTAATTCACGTCAGGATGCGGTTATGGCAGTTGTAGCACTCAACAAAACGAATTTCAAAGAAATTATCGAAAAAAACGACTTTGTGATTGTCGATTTTTGGGCACCTTGGTGTGAACCATGTGTGGATTTCACGCCGACCTTTGAAGCCGCATCAGCCAAACACACTGATATCGTTTTTGGCATGGTGAATACTGAAACTGATCCAGAAATCAGTGAATATTTTGAAGTGAACCAAATCCCAGGCATTTTGGTGATTCGCGAGCAAGCTGGCATACATGCACAAGTTGGCGAAATCGGTGCTCCGGCATTCGATGAAATTATCAAATGGGCGCGTGAGTTTGATATGACGCAAGTGCGCGAATATTATAAAGAGCAGGATAAAAAAGCGAACTAATTTCCAGACTTACGTAAATAAAAAAGTGGCCATGCGCCGCTTTTTTATTGCTATCTACCACTAATCGCTACATAGAGCCGAAGTGGTTCGCCAAGAATGAGTATCAAACAGAGCGCGGCTTATTATTAAATTGGTTGATGAGGTCCATTTAGACAAGGTCTCTTTTTATTGGGGTCTGTCCAATTATCTTTTGCTCAGGATCCAACAGAAAATTCTCGAAATCGATCCCAATCAAAGGTTTTGATAGATAGTAACCCTGCACATAATCGCAACCAGCATCCTTAAGTAATGCTAATTGTTCTTTTGTTTCCACACCCTCCGCAATGACCTGAATATTAAGTTTGTGCGCCATGACAATAATGGCTTCACATAAAGCTAAATCATCTGTATCTGCGGCTAGATTCTGTATAAAAGACTGATCAATCTTAATATAATCAATTGAGAATTTTTTTAGATAGGAGAGAGACGAATAACCGGTACCAAAATCATCGAGTGATACTTCTATACCAGCGTCTCTGAATGCTAGCAGCGTGGAATGAATATCTTCTGAGGCTTCTAGCAATAAGCCTTCAGTGATTTCTACACAAATATTATTACCCGTCAGTCCAATAGACTTTAAATGATCGAACCACGGGGAATGAAAAGTTTTATCGTCAGCGAATTGTTTTGGAGATTTATTCACACTAATTTGAAAGTCAGGAATGTTCATAGCGGCTAATCGTTTAACTTGCTGCGCAGCTTGCTTAAACACCCACTCCCCAATTTCATTAATCAGTCCGATATCTTCTGCAATGGGAATAAACACTGAGGGACTAATCAGACCCTTGATAGGATGTTGCCATCTAATCAATGCCTCAGCTTTTTTTACCTCACCAGTTTCTAAGTTGATAATGGGCTGGTAAACCATAAAGAACTCTTGGTTGTTAAACGCAGCATGTAAATCATTGATCATGCGTAGTTGTAACTGAGCTTGTTCTTGCATTGCAGCGGTAAAGTATGAATAGCGATTGCGACCAGATCTTTTGGCTACATACATGGCTTGATCGGAATTTCTTAACATGACAGAAGCATTGGTACCATCGTCTGGAAAGAAGCTGATACCCATACTTGCGGAGATATACACTATTTCCGAGCCTAATTTAAATGGTTGGGAGAGCTTATCAAGGAAAGTGCGCAATATTCGGTCTAGCCTATCCGTATGCGTCAAATCCGGGAGCAGAATCGTGAATTCATCTCCGCCAAATCGGGCAACCGTATCAGATGCGCGCACACTTTTTTCTAAACGCAACGCAGCTTCTTTGAGTAAAACATCACCAACGTCATGTCCCAAGGTATCATTTATCTTCTTAAAGTCATCTAGATCAATAAACACAAGCGCGAGCGTGGTGCTTGAGCGTTGTGCACGCTTTATTTCTTGCTCTAACCGATCGTAAAATAATCGGCGGTTAGGTAGCCCGGTTAAAGTATCAAAATTAGCCTGCTGTAAAATGAGCGCTTCTGATTTCTTCTGCTCAGAGATGTCGTTGAATATAGCCACTCTGTGATGGATTGAATGGTCGGCATTATAGATGGTGTTGATGGTGACCCAGGCAACGTCGCTTTCATTATTTTTGCCTTGGTTAATGATTTCACCTTGCCAATAGCCAGTATTTTCCAATGCATCCATCATGGCAACATTATTAAGGTTTTCATAAGGGCTATTTTTAACATTGGTGGCGTTTTTGCCAATCACCTCCTCTTTAGAATATCCACTGATGGAAGTAAAGGCAGGATTTACGCTATTAATCATCCCATCAGCATCCGTGACCATGATGGCTTCGCTGGTATGCTCGTATACCATCGCCGCGATCTTGGTAGATTCTTCATGACGTTTTGTTTCTGTAATATCTTCGATGATTGACCAGATGCTTATAGACCTATCAATGCCTGTAATGAGTACACCACTCATTCTTACCGGGATTAAATGGCCGTCTTGATGAATGTATTCTTTTTCGTAGGGTCCATACTTCCCAATAGTGTTAAGTAAATGAAGTTGTATTTCTTCCTGTGAGGTATATCGACTGGGCGTTAAATCCCAATAACTTAAATTATTTAATTCCTCTAATGTATAACCGACAATATCCAAGAACGCTTGATTCGCCTCTGTGAAATAGCCATCCATTGAATTACGCAACATGCCGAGAGGCGAGAGTTCAATGAGGCTACTTAACTTTTGCTGATCAACTTTAAATTTTTCTTCAGCATGTTTATATTCAATAGCACGGATGCTTTCAAAAGCAAATAAGGCGAATAAAGTCGCCATGATCGACGAAAATATAATGGTGATGATATGGGACTCCCATAAGGTTAAATCCCCTATGAGAGGTTTTTTTGCCGCTTCAAATAAGGTCATTACCAATATTGAGGCTGCAAAAATGATGAAGAGAAAATTAGATTTCTTTTCACTACGATTGATTAACGCGATTAGATACGCTTTTTTAGTCACATTGGTCTTAAAGTCACAACGAATATTTTGGCATTGTTAAAAGTTTTATTAACTAACCTAGAATTTTATTAACTGACTTGAGTTAAATAACTAACCTTGAAATAGACCCATTGTTTTCGACAGCAGACTGCTGGAGTAACTATGCATAGACAATTTGGCCGGTGTAGAGTTCGGGTGCTTACCTTGCGCAACTTTTGAAGGTCATAAGCTTTGTTGAGTTTCTTCAATTTAGAGTCGGACTAATCGAATATCATACTTCATCGCAAGACAATAGGGGCAGACCACTATTTTTCTCGTCAATTTACATGATGACTTCCTGCTGTTGCGATTTGTCTGCAGGTCTCTCAAGTTTTTCGGCTAGCGTCCAAAAAAAACGGCTATGCGCCGCTTTTTTATTTGTCTGAAACCATTAAATCGCTTACATAGAGCCTGTGGTGATTAGCCGGAACAGATAAAAAGCACCAATCGCCATCATCACGTACATGGGCAAGTCGCCACTTTTATTCGTTTCGCCTTTTTTAGATGAGCTCATCCAACGGTTCAGTAGCCACAGTACAAAAATAATCACCGGGATAAACAACATGGTAGTCGTCGATTGGAATAGCTTAGACAAAAGGCTGGATAAGACACCGTCACTTTTAAAGAACTCAAGCGCAATGCCAATAATACCTACAATCATGAGACCCATCTTGCCTAACGCTGCAAGGTTGCCAAGTAAGCTTTCCGGTTTAACATCTTTATTTTTTGCGTATTTATTAGGATCTTGGTTTGCCATGATGTTCCTTATTAACTAGTTCATTAACTAATTCATTGCCTAGTTCGCTGATAAATATTTACTAGGATCTACCGATTTTCCTTGGCGACGAACCTCAAAATGCAGTTTAACAGCATCGCTATCGGTATTGCCCATTTCTGCGATCTTTTGCCCGCGGCTGACTTGCTGGCCTTCTTTTACTAAAATCAAACTGTTGTGAGCGTACACAGAAAGATAATTCTTGTTGTGCTTGATAATGACCAATTTGCCATAGCCACGTAAGTCGGATCCGCTATAAATCACCTTGCCTGGCGCGGCCGCCATAATAGCCTGTCCTGTTGAGCCGCTAATATCTATGCCTTTGTTGCTGGATTCATTGAAATTAGCGACGACTTTACCCTTGGTTGGCCAGGCCCATTCAATATCATCTGTAGATTCTAAATCAGCTTTACCATCCGTTTTCGCATCCGGCTTGGTAGCTGGGGTAATAGCAGTAGTAGGTAAGGCTGGCTTTTCAGTCGTGACAGATTTTTCCGTCACCTTAGGCGGCACCTGTACAATTTTTTCAAAAGCTTTGTCACTATAAGGCTCGCGTATCGCTTTAGGCTCATTAAGTACTACGATGCCTCCGTTTATTG
>JACDEP010000196.1 GCA_013816325.1 Methylotenera sp. | reverse complement strand
TAAAATTTATTGCTGTCATGGCATCAATCCTTTTAAAAAACGTTATCCATCAGTTATATACTATTGATTATCTTATTAATTGGTCATAATTAATCACTCCTTTCAGTTTTAGGTTCATATTCACCACGCGCATGCCTGAGAAAGTAAAGTAGTGCATCCGGATTGCTCATGCACTTTTCGATCACCAGATAATAATCTTCAGGTGGCTCGCCTATCTTGTGCAGCCATGCTCTCACCATTTCAATTTGCAGGTGCCTAACAATATCTATTTTGTTCGCTGCAAAATAATCTCGTTGCATTTGATTCAGTGCGTTAGGTCTTACACCAATATTATTGTTAGGTAATAACTCAATGGAGAACCCTTCTTGTTTAATATGCTGAATAGCATTCATTTAGAACTCCACCATTTCATCTAAATTATTTTCTGCCGTGGAAATCTCTGAAACAATGTTGCCAATGTTGCCAATGTTGCCGGGTAGGTTATTAACAATAACTGGTATTCCACGATCGCCATTTATCCGCTGCACACTTGAACCAATCTCTACTGATATTCCTACGAGCGCCAATGCAGGCATTTGTCGTCTTAGTGCGTCAGCAAGTCCCTTAGCACTACGTGGCCAATTCTCTGCATCATGCCGATAGTCGAGCAACTTTATGAGTAGCCTTTGAACAGTTCCATGAAACACGGTTTTATCTTCGGGGTAAGCTCTAGCAAGGTCACATAAAGCCACCGCTGCCGGGGATGACTCCATAGCCCGGTTAACGCCATCATTTAGATTGGCACGATAAAGATTAGTAAATGATCCTTCCGGCTGTCCTTGTGTCTGTAACATAGCTTCACCCAATCTTGTAAAGTCTGCCATCCTTGGCGGATTGGTTAACTTTACTTTTGGCATCTGCTTTAATGTCTTAACAAATAGATCTAGTAATCCACCAAAAATTGAAGGCATTGCCGCTTGCCATTCTTTTTCTAAGGCCATCTCTTCTTTATAACTGATTCGTGGCAGTTCCAAACATATAGCCCTGTCTGTCAGATCTTGCGCTGTTACTACTGGCGGTATACTGTTTAGAATGATTGGTCGCTTTGCTTCTATAACTGATTCTTCATCGTCCGAATAAAGCGCACGCGCCGCAAATCCACCGCCGGTAGCAAGTGTGCAGAATGCGTCCTGAATCGGCGCGCTTAGGTGAGATAAGTTTTCATAACTGATTAGCCAATTACAGCCAGCTCCTACAAATATATCCTGTACTGACTTTGGGGCAGATCTTAAATTAACCGCGCTGTTATCTATAAGCTGACGAATCTTATCCTGCGTGCTGGATTTGGCGCTGCCCTGCGTGCCACATAAGGACAGTACAGGCTTTGGCGTTTCACTTCGATACGATTCAAGTATCCAAGCAAGGATGAGCGGTCTATCTTTCTCGGGTACGTTGATAAATTTCCACATTAAATTTAGATCGCCGCCGTGCTTTGGTATTGGTAATGGTTGCATTGAAGAAGGTTTAAAGAACTTCACAGGTGAATCTTCAACGATACGCCATCCAGTAGGCAAAACTTCAATAGCTCTTAGCTGTTCATCTGCCAAAAAGATATAATGCCCGCCGTTATAATCAGCAACACGCAAATTCGCTTGTTGTTGCTCACCCTCATATTTAGCGATACCAGATAAAGCAAAACGCGCTTGTTTGATCGACGCTTCGTTCGCTGATTGGCCAGATGTCGAATAATACTGAAAACTAACCCATTCAATAAACTGCTTACCATTGATAGCCATAGTCGAATCAAGTCCATCAATAGCGGCTGTAACATAGGCGCGTTCTGTCTTTGGATCATAAAACAACTTACCTTTATCAATAACCATCTGAATCAGTTCAGCTGCTGCGCTGTCACTGTTGCCATTGCGTTCATGGGGATTGGATGAGTCCCAGATATCCGCCATTAAAACACCGGCCGGTTTGGCACGCTTTATCCTTACTCTGTAATCTGCTGCGAGTTTCGGGTCTTTTTCTCGTATACACCTAACCGCATCAAGAAACTTAGGTGACATCAACTCACCAGGCTGATCTGTGCAGATAATTAAAACTTCGTCGATAACCTGACAGGCATTTTTCAGTGCTTCATCCTGCACTATTTCAGCATCATCCAGATTCAGGGTGGCAACATTGGCAACATTGGCAACGTTGTTTGGAAAGTATTCGTCCGTGAGAATTTTTTCTTGATTAAGCATGACTGTCTCCTGTCAGATAATCATTCCAATCTTGGCCTGCTACGGGTGGGATTAGTACCTTGCCGCCTATAGATAACGCTGCTTCACGCGCTTTTGCTTGGCCTATGCCTGATAAGTCATTGTCGCCGCAAATAATAATTTCAGAATCCGGTGCCAACTCATGGATATTTTTTGCAACAGGTAGCAAGTTTCCAGCATCGAACGCTATAACAACGCGCTGATTACTGTCTTCATGGAGACTCGCGCCCGTGGCAAACCCTTCACAGATAAGAATCTTTTCTGATAAGTCGCCAATAATATAAAAGCATCCGCGCTTCCGTCCGCCGGATAGAAAGCGTTTCCCGCCTTCTGGATTGATGAATTGTAGGTTAACAAGCTGGTCTGCTTCGTTGTGGATAGGTATAACTAGGGCATCACGATAAAGTCTAGTTTCATGTGGCTGAACTCGCTTCTTTACTAGGTAGGCATGGTTGGATTGCTTCTTGCAAGGTTCGGATTGACTCCATATATATATGGCTTTGCTTGCGGCTCCTGTGTGCTTCTTGCGTATCTCTGATTCATGTTTAAGTTTCGTTTCCTTAATTTGTTTCAAAAGCGCATAGGAAACACATGAACCGCCTAATTTTTTCCATTTATGTGATAAGCCACTCTTGTAGTCTTGGAAGAAACCGGCAGGACGTCCATCAAGGTGTAGCGTATAGGCTCCGTTCTTGCTGCATAGGCTGTGTCCTTCTATATGAAATCTATGCAATCTGCCGTCTGCTATAATCTCACCAGCGTATTGAATGCCAGCGGCTTGCATTGCTTGGCGGAATTGATCGATTACCGAATAAGAATCGCTAGGTGTTTTGGGAAGTGTGGTATAATGTGTTCCATTAAGAGCGTTACTCATGGCTTAATAATTCCTGTAAGTGTTTAGCACGATTGCCCCACGGCCTGGGGCAATTTTGTTTATGACAGTGATTTATTTATTTGTGTGGGGGTCAATCAGTTCATGCTCTGCAATAAATTTGTTAAACGCCACGTCTATTTCTGATTGGGTAGGTTGATTGCTAAATGCTGCTTTTAAAAAT
>JACDEP010000195.1 GCA_013816325.1 Methylotenera sp. | reverse complement strand
TGCAGTTACCTACCAGAAAAGCGGCTACTATCGCAGGCGTAATTGCTGGGCTGTTATATTCGCTCATAGCAGGGTTTTCCGTTCCTTCGCAGCGGACATTTTATATGCTCTTAGTGTTCGCGGTTGCCCTGTGGTCAGGCAGGCAATTGATCATATCGCAAGTGTTGGCACTTGCTCTCATTATTGTAGTATTGCTGGACCCATGGGCGGTTAACACGCCGGGTTTCTGGCTATCGTTCGGTGCCGTGGCCATGCTGGCTTATGCGCTAGCGGCACGAATCGGCGAAACACATTGGTTAAGAGCCGCGCTACAAACTCAATGGGCGGTCACTATTGGTATGTTGCCTTTGCTGTTGCTCATGTTCGGACAGACTTCCATAGTTGCACCCATTGCCAATGCATTTGCGATCCCTATGATTAGTTTTATTGTCACGCCTTTGGCATTGCTTGGCAGTTTTTTGCCGATTGATACGGCGCTACATCTTGCCTATAAAGCGCTAGAAATCTGCATGAATGTGCTGAAATGGCTAAATCATGTGCCCATGGTGACTTGGCAACAGCATGCGCCACCAGCTTGGACATTATTGCCGGCAATGATAGGCGTCCTCTGGCTGCTATTGCCGCGCGGTTGGCCTATGCGTTGGCTAGGTTCGATCGGCCTGCTTCCTATGTTCCTGATAGTGCCGATTCATCCGGCGCTTGGTGATATGAAAGTGGAAGTGCTCGATGTAGGCCAAGGTTTGGGCGTAGTGGTGCAAACCGCAACCCATGCTTTGTTGTACGATGCGGGGCCTAAATACAATGAGCAAAGCGATGCCGGCAGTCGCATCGTAGTGCCCTATTTACGCGGTGAAGGTATCAAGAAGTTAGATGGCTTTGTGGTGAGCCATAACGATGTCGACCATAGTGGCGGCATGCAGTCTGTGCTTACATTGATGCCTACTTCATGGCTAGCCAGTTCGTTCCAGCCAGAAATGGAAATCTCTGGCTCCACTCAAAGGATTCCCTGTTTTGCCGGACAGTCATGGGTTTGGGATAAGGTACAATTTGAAATGTTATATCCGAATTTTGAGAGTTACGATGATGTGACCTTTACAGATAATAATCGCAGCTGTGTACTGAAAATCACGAGCCAGTCAGGCAGCGTGCTGCTCACTGGCGATATTGAAAAAGACGCCGAACGATACTTATTGGAAACTAGTCCTGAAAAACTAAAAAGTGACGTCATGACAGCACCACATCACGGTAGCAAAACATCATCAACCCCTGATTTTATTGCGGCCGTAAAGCCCAGCGCCAGCGTATTTACCGTAGGCTACCTGAATCGCTTCGGGCATCCTAAGCCTGTGATTGTCGAACGTTACCGGGAAACTAAGCGTCTACTTTATCGTTCAGATTATGATGGTGCGCTGGCGATTGATTTCGTCACTGTAACCCCTAACAAACATGAAATTAGGATGCAAGGCTGGCGAAACCAAAATAGGCGCTATTGGCAAGATGCCTATCAGCATGAAAATAACTGATGGATTTAGCTGGCTAACAATAAATGAACATAGTAGTAGCTTGCCCAAAACCTCACTAACAGCTAAAGTATCGCTCAGTTGAGTTTCATGTGCTCCTACGCAAAAACTAACGAATATTCTCAATTTTAAGGAGTTGCACTGTGTGGCAAATTATTTTAGCGGCAGGGTGGCCAATTTGGCCACTTATCATTGCGTCTGTTGTAGCGTTAGCGATTATCGGTGAACGTTTTTTTGCATTAAGGGAAGATACCGTAGCCCCTAAAAACTTATTGCCGGAAGTGCAAACTTGGCTTGCTAAAGGCGGCGTGACCAAAGAAACCATTGCACGGTTAGAGCAGCACTCATTGTTAGGCGAGGTGTTCGCCAGTGCGTTATCCAACGCTAAAAACTCCCGTGAAGTAACCAAAGAAGCGATTGAGGAAACCGGTCGTTCAGTCGCCCATAAATTGGAAAAGTATCTTTCTACATTGGGCACCATTGCAACCGTAGCCCCATTACTGGGCTTGCTAGGTACTGTGATTGGTATGGTGGAATTATTCGGTGCTTTCACCACAACCGGCCACGACATTGCCCAGTTTGCCCGTGGTATTTCAGTGGCTTTATACAATACGGCGGCAGGTATCGTAGTTGCTGTGCCAGCGATGATTGCTTACCGTTTTTTCCGTTCAAAAGTAGATGGTTTGCTGGTGGATATGGAGCAGCAGGCGATTAAACTGGTCGAGATTCTTCACGGTGAACGGAAGTAATTCGTTTGAAATCAAGCGAATGCTGTGTTGCTTTATCTCGCCGTACTCAATGTACTGTCTTTGTAAAAAGCGCCTTGCCTTCACTCGATTTGAATACGAATTTAGTTAAAGGATTGTTATGAATTTCCAACGTGGAAAACGCAGCGAAGACCTCGAGATGAATCTCGTGCCGTTGATTGACGTGTTGCTTGTAATTATTATTTTCCTGGTTGTGAGTGCTACTTTCTCGCGTACCAGTGAGCTACAAATTAACCTGCCAACAGCCGAAGCGAATTCGCCGCAAGAAAAGCCATTGACCATTGAAGTGGGTGTGGATGCCAGCGGGCAATATGTAATAAATGGTAAAAATTTGAGCGACAAATCAGTAGCAGGCATCAGCGCGGCTTTACAGGCGGCGGCTAACGGTGGCAATGAACCAACGATTATCATCAATGCTGATGCGAACAGTACCCATCAATCTGTGGTGAACGTGATGGAAGCCTCGCGTGTTGCCGGTTACACCCATATTACTTTTGCGACACAGGTCAAATCTGGCTCATAGCTCAATTGGGCAAGCGCTTTAGCTTGCCCATAGTATTTTGAATGCGAATTGAAGAATAATTTAGGATTCCATTTATTGTTTAGAATTAAACCCCAGGCTAAATGGCTTGTTGAGTGAGCCCTATCCATGTCCAAGTCTAAGCTTCCTGCCACTAATGTAGCGAATGTACCCAACGCAAAAATGCTTTATTTGCGTTTATTAAGGTATGCATGGCGCTATAAATTAGTTTTTGCCGTCAGTATTCTCGCAATGGTCGTGCTCTCTGCCACTAACACGGGCTTCCTCGCCACTATAAAACAAGTCACTGATGAAGGCTTTGTCAAGCAGGATCCGAGCAAAGTAAATCTACTGCCATTCATGTTGCTAGGCTTGCTTGCTGTGCGTGCTACAGAAGGTTTCGTATCTAATTTCGCAATGCGATGGGTAGCGCGGCATGTGGTTGAAGATGTGCGTAGCGATGCTTTTCGCCGTTTGATGACGCTGCCTATCAGTTTCTTCGATGCCCATTCAGTGGGTGT
>JACDEP010000194.1 GCA_013816325.1 Methylotenera sp. | reverse complement strand
GCACCGGATTTTGATTCCGGCATGCGAAGGTTCGAATCCTTCCTCCCCAGCCAAGAATTTAGAATGTAGGCAAATGCCTGCATGAATAGCAAGCGTGTAGATTATTGATTTACGCGCTTTTATTTTTTAGTATTCGCCTGCGTTATTTGAACACAGGCAGCATCGCAACCAGCACATAGGGAAATCAAATGGGGTCTACCGCCAACATGATGGTCTTTACAGGCAATGCCAACCCGGTTCTCGCGCAAGAAGTAGCGAGCCATTTGGGCATAGAACTAGGTCGTGCTGATGTTGGCAGGTTTAGCGATGGCGAAGTCATGGTTGAGTTGCTAGAAAATGTACGTGGTCGCGATGTGTTCGTGCTGCAATCTACCAGCCACCCGACTAATGATAGTTTGATGGAAGTTATGGTGATGGTCGATGCACTGCGTCGCTCTTCTGCCGCACGTATTACCGCTGCGATTCCATATTTTGGTTACTCACGCCAAGATCGCCGTCCGCGTTCTGCACGTGTGGCGATTACCGCTAAAGTGGTAGCGAATATGTTAACGGGCGTAGGTGTTAACCGCCTGCTGACCATGGATTTGCACTCGGACCAGATTCAAGGCTTTTTTGATATTCCGGTAGATAACATCTACGCAACACCGATTTTGCTAGCTGATTTATGGCGCCAGAATCATGAGAATTTAGTAGTAGTTTCGCCTGATGTAGGCGGTGTAGTTCGTGCACGCGCTTGTGCTAAACAGTTGAATTCAGACTTGGCGATTATTGATAAACGTCGCCCGAAAGCCAATGTGGCTAAAGTCATGAATATCATTGGTGATGTCGCTGGCCGAACTTGTGTGATTATGGATGACATGGTGGATACCGCAAACACCTTATGTGAAGCTGCTGCCGCTTTGAAGAAACACGGCGCGGTAAAAGTATTGGCTTATGCAACCCACCCGGTATTATCCGGCGGAGCCGCAGAGCGCATCATGAATTCCGAACTGGATGAGTTGGTAGTCACTAATACTATCCCTTTAGGCCTAGACTCAGAGGGATGCAGCAAGATTCGCCAATTGAGCGCCGCAGAGTTATTGGCTGAAACAATTCGTCGTATTAGTTGTGAGGATTCAGTCTCATCCTTATTTATGGATTAAAGTTTTTAACCCTGCAAACTGGTCGCGGCTTGCAGATTTTAGTGTAGTAAGGCTTTCAAAAGCCTGTAGTAACGAGCAATACGAACTAGGAGCAGTAACATGTCTATCGAAATTAATGCAGTAAAACGTGACGTTAAAGGTACGGGTGCGAGCCGCCGTCTACGTCGTGCTGGCAACGTGCCAGGTGTGGTATACGGTGCAGGTAAAGAGGCCGTCACTATTGAGTTCTCACATAAAGAGTTGTTCTTGCAATTCCGCCACGAAGCATTCCATGCTTCTATCCTAAGCTTGAACCTGGATGGCAAAAAAGAGAACGTATTATTGCGTGACTACCAAATGCACCCAGTACGCAACACTATTCAGCACGTCGATTTCCAGCGCGTAAGTGCGACTGAGAAAATCCACGTTAAAGTCCCATTCCACTTTATCAACGCTGATGTAGCACCAGGCGTTAAATTGGGCGGCGGTATCGTTGCTCACATCATGACTGAAGCTGATGTAAGCTGCTTGGCAAAAGATTTGCCTGAGTTCATTGAAGTTGATTTGGCTACTTTGGAAATGGGTGATGCTGTGCACTTGTCACAACTCAAGTTACCAAAAGGTGTTGAGTTCGTACAATTAGCGCATGACAATGATGCAACTGTAGCCTCTATCGCTAAAACACGCGGTAGCGTAGCTGATGACGCAGCAGATGCTGCAACTTCAGCGGATGCAGCTGAAGCATCAGCAGCGGCTGCGGCAACACCAGAAGCTTAAGTTTAATTGCATGAAAAACAACGCGCGCTTTCAACAAAGTGCGCGTTTTTTTATTTTATGGAATAGTCGACTAAAATAGTATTCATGAGTGGCATTAAACTATTAGTAGGGTTAGGTAACCCGGGCGAAAAATATGAAGCCACGCGTCACAACGCCGGCTTCTGGTGGGTCAATCAACTCGTTATTAGCTCCAATAGTAAGCTAGCGCTTGATGCAAAGATGTTCGGCCATGTTGCCAAGCTAAACCCGTATGCAGATACTTGGCTGCTAAAGCCATCTACCTTTATGAACGCCAGCGGCAAAGCCGTGGCAGCATTAGCTAATTACTACAAGATATTGCCTGAGCAAATCTTAGTCATTCATGATGAACTGGATTTACCGCCCGACACCGTAAAACTTAAAAAAGGTGGTGGGCATGGTGGGCACAACGGTTTGAAAGATATTGCCGCTGCACTCGGCACAGTTGATTTCTGGCGTTTGCGTTTAGGTATCGGCCACCCAGGTGACCGTAATGAAGTGATTAACTTTGTATTGAAAGCACCGTTAAAAGACGAATTGACTGCCATCCATCAATGTATTGATAAAAGTATAGAATTGGTACCGCAGTTACTCAAAGGCGACTTTGAAGATGCAATGTTAAAATTGCATACAAAGTAACTAACAACGGCGAAATCGCCATCATTAAATAGCAGACCAATTTTCCACCGTATTTTTGTTAAGTACAAGGCGGCAAGGATTAAGATGCTGAAGGCAGCACATTAAGTACGACACAGCAGCGAAAAGCTGCCCATGCAATTATGGTGTTAAAGATTTATACATAACAATCAATTCCATTCAGATTTCACGCAAGGTCAAGGTGTTGAGGTTTGAGGGGATGAGACAGTACAATTAGTACGGCGAAACGCCAAAAAGTAAATAGCTCAATTTTCCACCTGTATTTTCGTTAAGTACAAGGCGGCAAGGATTGAGATGCTGAAGGCAGTACATTAAGTACGCCAAGGGGGCGAAGACGCAGCCAACGAAGTAATCAACGAAAAGACAGACTGGAAAATTTATGAAGTGCGGAATTGTGGGATTACCCAACGTAGGCAAATCAACCTTATTCAACGCCATTACCAAAGCAGGTATCGCGGCAGAGAATTACCCTTTCTGTACCATTGAGCCAAACGTCGGCATTGTAGAAGTGCCCGACGTTCGTCTGCAACCCTTGATTGATATTGTTAAACCACAAAAAGTACAGCCCGCCATCGTTGAATTTGTTGATATTGCAGGCTTGGTAGCGGGCGCTTCTAAAGGCGAAGGCTTGGGTAACAAGTTCCTCGCTAATATTCGCGAAACCGACGCCATTGCCCACGTAGTGCGCTGTTTTGAAGATGCTAACGTGATCCACGTGGCAAACAAGATTGACCCATTGTCAGATATTGAAGTCATCAACACTGAGCT
>JACDEP010000081.1 GCA_013816325.1 Methylotenera sp. | reverse complement strand
AGGTAACCCAGCGCCTAACTTTGGTGAATACCCGCCTGACTTTTTTGATTTTATTATTATTGATGAATGCCACCGTGGTGGCGCGAATGATGAAGGCAATTGGCGCGGCATTTTGGAATACTTTAGCCCAGCAGTTCAGCTTGGTTTAACCGCAACACCTAAGCGCAAAGACAACGTAGATACTTATGCCTATTTTGGTGAGCCAGTGTATGTGTATTCACTCAAAGAAGGCATTAACGATGGCTTTTTAACACCGTTTAAAGTGAAACAAATTGCGACCACTTTGGATGAGTACATTTACACCCCAGGTGATGGCGTGGTGGTGCAAGGCGAGGCTGAACCTGGCAGACTGTATAAAGAAGGTGATTTTAATCGGATTATTAAAATCCCCGCGCGTGAGCAATACCGCGTAAAACTGTTTATGGATTTAATTAACCAACGTGAAAAAACATTGGTATTTTGCGCCTCGCAAGAGCATGCCTTAGAGGTACGCGATTACATTAACCAGATTAAAACCAGTAAAGACCCTGAATACTGTGTACGCGTTACGGCCGCTGATGGTGCGTTAGGCGACCAATATCTAAAAGCGTTTCAAGATAACGATAACGCAATCCCCACCATACTGACTACCTCGCAAAAGCTCTCAACAGGCGTAGATGCACGCAATGTGCGTAATATTGTGTTGATGCGTGAAGTGAACAGCATGATTGAATTTAAGCAGATTGTAGGGCGCGGCACGCGGCTTTATGAAGGCAAAGATTATTTTACGATTTATGATTTTGTAAAAGCGCACCACCACTTTAACGACCCTGAATGGGATGGCGAGCCAGAGTCGATAGAGCCAACAGAATCTGGCGGAAATGTTACTAAGCCAAATGTAGTTGAGCAGCGGCAAGCACACTACACACCAGAACCTAAGCCAGAGAAAATTTTAATTAAACTCTCAGATGGTAAAACGCGCCAAATTCAACACATGATGGCGACCAGCTTTTGGGGTGCGAATGGCAAACCGATGTCGGCCGCGCAGTTTTTAGAAAGTTTGTTTGGTGTGTTGCCAGAGTTTTTTAAAGATGAAGACGCACTGCGCACCATTTGGAGCAATCCTGAAACCCGCAAAAAGCTACTTGAAGGTCTAAGCGAAAAAGGTTTTAATAAAGAAGTACTGGCTGAAATGCAACGCATTATCGATGCGGAAAATAGTGATTTATTTGATGTATTAGCTAATGTGGCATTTGCTCTACAGCCTATTACCAGAGAAGTAAGAGCAACAGAGGCCAAGCGCCAAGCGCATCAACAATTTGAAGATAAACAAAGCGCATTTATAGACTTTGTATTAGGACAGTATATCAACCAAGGCGTGGATGAACTTAGCCAAGAAAAGCTCAAAGGGTTATTAGAGCTTAAATATCAATCAGTACATGATGCTACTAAATTACTTGGAAATCCAAATAATATTCGCAAAATTTTTATTGGGTTTCAAAAGTACTTATATCAATCAACTGCAAACTAAACCTTATCAGAATTAGCTAAAAATCCTAAAATCCATGAAGCATGCTGTTTGAGCCACCTTTTACGCATATTCACCAAGATGGCTTGCTGGGCGTGATTGATGAAATTGGCGCTAAAAAGGTGATTCAGTTAGTGGGCACGGTAAATGAGAATGCGCTGGTGAAGGTTGGTTAGTTTTGCAGGCCTTTAGTAAAACTTGATAGCAAGGCTTCAGCGTCATTCAGGGCATTTTCATTACCTACTAATGACTTAGCCATCTGCAATATAAGATTTTCTTTTTTGCTCTCAATAAGCCCAGCAATTGTTTCAATTGTGCCTTGATCAGCTATAGCTGCTGCATCATAACCAAGTAGCCAAGTACCCATCAGTTCTGGGTTGTAATTCATAGATTCTAAAATCTCTGGCTCTGGCACTTCATAGATCCTTTCTGTGTTGCCAGCTTCATGATAAGCACGGAGCAGCGTTAATAAATCAAGCGCATCTTTATTTTCAGTGACCGTGCCACGCTCTGACCATGCAAATATTTTTAATATTGCCAGCCCAGCTAACGAGACTACTTTAATAGCTAAATCGGCATCTAGGGCTACTAATAGTGCAGACTCCAGCGCCTCTTGATAACCATTAACACTCATCACTACATCCATCTCTGGCGGCCATGCAATCATGTTATTTTCATCCTGCACTTTACCAAACGGGATGATATCTACGACAAACTCATGCTCAATTAAACTGGATTGATAGACTAGCCTTTGCTTTACTTTTGGCAGTTCTGTAAATTTGCCTGTGGCAATTAAGCTTTGCTTAATTTGGTAAAATTGATCCCAACTTTCTACGGCAAATGCAAAATCAATATCGCCCGTTGCACGGCCTGGGTTTAAGCCGTGTATGTTTTCTAGCAATATTACTTTTGCCTGAGCGCCAACCAGCAGTACCTCTAAGCCCAGCGCTTTGCTTACCGCGTTTATTTCACGCGCAATCTCAATGGTCAGTTCGCCAATTGGCTTAATAGGTTTAATGGTTTGCATGTTGAATTAATTTCTCATAAATCATTTTTGCCGTTTCTAAGTTACGCGGGTCATTGCTTGCAATAAGGTCGGCATAGACTAACAAAGTGGGTACAGTCTCTAGCAGTAAGTCAGCAGCATCAAAATCCCAAAAAGCTTCTAATAACTCAATATTGCCTTTAGGGTCTGGCACAAGTCTGTTTTCAACTATCAGCTTATTCATATTTTTTTTCAAATCTTTGCCGTGTAAGTACAATGTGAAAAAATTGGGTTTTAAGTAATGAGTCAGTATGTCGGCAGCTACTTCACCACCCCATTGCGCTGCATAGTTTCTAACATCTAGATGCTTCCACCAGTCTAGATTGTTTGCTTTAAAGCGCCTTGGGTTTAATTTAGGGCGCAACTTAATTGGGTAGTTTGTCACCCATTCTTGAATGAGCTTTTCTTGCTGAATTATTACACGATCATTCTTTTTACCATCGCCAAGGGTAAGCGCTCTTGCGGCTAGATCATTGAACCCCCAGCCCACTGCACCCAATGCAATACCAGCCACTTTGGCGATTTCACGATAAGGCGCATTCAACATCTCAGGATTGCACAACAACGCAAACACCATGCGCAGGTTGGTAGGCGTAAGTGCCTTGTTCCCCTTGAAGTAGTTCATTGGGTTATTTTGATGTTGATCTAATTTTTGACCTTTTATCAAAATAAAGAAATCTGGCGTGTTGATATAAGCGTTACCTGCTAAATCAATAAAATTAAGCCCCAGCTCTTTGCAATTGTCGGCCGCGGCTTCTGTCAGCTTAGGCGCAATAAGTAATGGCGCTTTGTTAAAATCCTCTAACTCTTGTTTTACTTGGGCGATGGTAGCGAAGCGATCTATATTCTTAACTTCAACAACAAATTCGTAATTATTGTTGTTATATGTAATATTGATGTATGCATCTGCACGCACTTGCATAGCTGTTGGCTCATACTGAGCAACTTCAATATCTAGCCCAGCAGCCTGCCTCAGAGCTTCCATTGCTTGATCAAGCATGTCTTTTTCTTTAATATTCAGCATTTCCATTTTGTTCATTTAATATCTTTGTTCACGTAACGTGAACATTACATCAAGTTGAACATAGCGGTCAACACTTTTGTTCATTTATTTACCATGTTCACGTTACGTGAACTAGACAAAATAATGAACATCATCTCAAGATATATAATATTTTTAACGTTTCAGTTAAGCTCTAACTTAAAAGGAATCTAGGAAAGAATGCAAATGCAAAATAATCTACTGACGGTTGGCTTAAAAGAATTTAGCTATGCAATGAAAACTTTTAAAGTTGGCATACCAAGAAAAAATGCTAAGAAAAAGCCAATCATTCCACCAGCTGTTTTATCCTATTCTGATGGAATATTAACCATTGAAAGCAATGATAAACTCGTTAACATTCATGCAAAAGGTGAGTGGCATGGTAAGGCGGAATTTAGCAATACAATAGTAAATGCATTAGCAATGGTTCCATTATCCACTGACCCGCTAGTTATAAAATATACAGGTGAAAAGCTTATTATTGGCAGCACTTCAATTACATGCAAGTGGTCTCTGTTAAGTAAAGGTATGATTGATAAGTTAAGTAATCCATCAGTGATAGATGTGTTTGCAATGTGGCGCACCTTGCCAGCTCATCAAGCTCACTCAGACGGAATAGCGGGTAAATATAAAACCATGCATCAATCCATGTTGAAAGAGACAGAGAAAGTTGCTAAAAAACTGAGCGTTTATGAAATCACTCAAGAAGATCTGATTTATTTAATTGAGACGAAGATTGAGGCTAAGATGAAGAATAATATTTATCATAATATTTTTAACAAATTAAAATGATTGGGGTAACTATGGGGGTAACTAAAAATTAACCTAGTTACTGAATCATTATAAATAAAAGGTCACAGGCATTGTTTGGTTGACTCTTTCCCACCAATAAAAACGCCCTTTCGAAAGATTGGGGCGGTATATTTACGATTAGCCACATTGTAGCCAACAATCATTCATTATCAGGGGGTTTAAAAATTAACACTCCCATCACGTTCTTGCTCCGATAACCTCGCTCGTATATTCACTTCCCGGGCTACTAATAACTCTGAGATAATTTGCGCGAGGCCTTCTAGAGTTTTTCTTTGCGCATCATTGAGGTAGTTTGCTTTGGTATCAATAACGCAGATTGAGCCAATGTTCTCGCCCATAGGCAGCTTGATGGGTGCGCCGCAATAAAAGCGTATATCCGGGTTGCCCGTTACTAAGGGATTATCCCAGAAGCGCTCGTCTTGTGTAGCATCTGGGACTTCCATCAACTCATCTGCCTGGATAGTGTAGGCGCAAAACGCAACTTCTCTTGGCATTTCCAGCATGCCTTCTAGCCCTACATTGGCTTTGAACCATTGGCGTTTTTCGTCTATTAGCGAGATGAGTGATATTGGCGTGCCGCAAACTTCGCTGGCGACTTTGGTAATGGTATGAAAAACCATTTCAAATGGAGAATCAAGAATCTGCAGCTTTCTTAAAGATTTAATACGCTGCTGTTCTTTGGTTTTTGTTTGCTCACTTTCCATAAAGCCCTCCTCTCACTTAGTTAAACTTCTAATCAATTGAAAATTCAGGTATTTCGATGAACGATATAAACTTATCATAGCATAGCGTTGCAGTTGTTGTTTTTACGGGCAACATGAGTAGATTAATTCAGCTATCTTGTGGCGATTAGTTTAAAATCGCGAACAGAACTATTCGGCAGGTCATTGCCTCATAAGCGCCTTCACAATTAGAAATTCCCGTTGTATTTATGCCTGCTAAAGACCATTACTCGCGTTTCCCTGTTATTGATGGCTTTAAAGCCATTGCCTCACAATTGATTGTTTGGCATCATTTGGCGGCCTATGGGCCTATATCTGACGCGGTGCAGCAAGCCGCCCCAGAATTGATCTCCTGGCTATACGATTACGCGCGCATGGCCGTGCAAGTGTTTTTTGTAATCGGCGGTTACTTGGCAGCACGCGCTATGTTTCCTAAAAATCTACATCCGGAAATTGCTGATAACAAAGGCCTGCGCATTAATTTAGGCTCAATGATATTAAACCGGTATCTACGCTTGGCGGTGCCTTTTGTAGTCGCCATCACTTTTTCGATTATGTGTGCGGTCATCGCCCGGCAATGGGTAGTAGATGACTTTGTACCGGATGCGCCTACTTGGCCGCAGTTAGTAGCGCACCTGCTGATGCTGCAAGGCGTATTTGATTTTGATGCGTTAACCGCTGGCGCATGGTTCATTGCTATCGACTTTCAGCTGTTCGTGCTAATGCTGGCAATTGTATGGATAGGCGGAAAAACTGTCTACACCAAAAATACCGTACTGTTATTGACGACTCTAATGGCGACCGCCTCTTTACTTTGGTTTAACCGTGACCCTGCATTGGATGATTGGGCGCCCTATTTCTTTGGCGCATATGGCATGGGCGCTGCAGCGTATTGGGCAGGGCAACACCAGCAAGGCTCCAGCAAACGCTGGTTATGGTTAATCATAGCTCTTGCTATAGTTGCATTAATTATCGAGTTCCGCGCACGCATTATGATTGCCTTGATTGTGACGCTCACGCTCTATTTCACTATTAATATCCAGCATGATATTCCATTAAAATTGCAAACATTCTTACGCGTACTGGGCAAAATCTCCTATGCCTTATTTTTAGTGCATTTCCCCATATTAATGCTAGCAAATGCTGCGTTCGAAAAGCTGGGATTGACCAGTGCTTTTGCTGGCGGCATCGCCATGCTGGTTACTTGGGCAGTAAGCTTATTGATGGCAGGGATTTTTTACCGCCATATTGAAAAGCCGACGATGCGTTTTTTTAAAAGCACGCGCATCGAAGCGATTATTTAAAGTCATAGATGTGGGCCCGTGATAACTTTTATCACGTAAATAGGTCTACACAATTAGATATTCGTTTTAAACCTAGTAATTTAAACCTAGTAATTTAAGACAGTAATTTAAAACCTGTAATCCAAAACATACTTAAGAGTGATTAAAAATGGATAAACCCGCTTATACCGTTCTAGTAACTGGCACCAATCGTGGCCTTGGTCTGGAGTTCGTCAAACAGTACGCCGCTGATGGCTGGGATGTGATTGCATGCTGTCGTGAGCCGGATTCCGCAAGAGACTTAAACGCGCTAGCACAGGCTTATGATATTGAAGTCATTGCTTTAGATGTAGGCGATTTTGAACAAATTGATAAAGTAGCGCAGCAACTGCGTGACCGTAAAATAGACGTGCTCATTAACAATGCCGGCATTTACCCGGAAAGCAGTTTAGGTGACTTAGATTACGCTGCGTGGGGAGAGGCATTTACGGTTAATTGCATGGCGCCGCTTAAAATGGCCGAAGCATTTTCTGCCCAGGTTGCCAATAGCCAGCTACAAAAAATTGCTACGCTCAGCAGCAAAATGGGTAGCGTAGATGACAATACCAGCGGCGGTAGCTATATTTACCGCACTAGTAAAGCTGCGGTAAATATGGCAATGAAAAGCCTAGCAATTGATTTAAAACCTCTAGGCATCAGTGTTGTGACGCTGCACCCTGGCTGGGTACAAACCGATATGGGTGGCGCTAACGGACTGATTAACACGCAAACCAGTGTGTCAGGTTTAAGGCAGGTGATTAACCTTTTAACAACCTATAATACCGGCAAATTCATTGCTTATGACGGTAAAGAGATTGTCTGGTAGAGAGGGTTTAGGCATCTTCTGAAGTTTTTTTGAACGGGGCACGCTCTTCTAATTCATTGGTATAAGCCGCAATGCCTTGCGCTTCCTTCGCAACAAAATCTGCAATTACCTGTTCGAAATCCGGATGGGCGATCTTATGGAACGAACAGGTTGAGCGTGGTTTAAAGCCGCGCGCCAGCTTGTGTTCGCCTTGGGCTCCGCCTTCGAAATATTGAATTTTTTCAGCGATACAGAATTCCTGCGCTTGGTAATAGCAAAGCTCAAAATGTAGGCTAGGCACATATTGCAGCGCCCCCCAATAGCGACCATATAGCGTTTTTTGATGGTAAATATTCAGCGCACTGGCTACGGGCATATCATCTATATAAGCCAGGATCAGCAAAATGTTTTCTGGCATCGTTTTACCGATCTGCTTGAAGAACGCCGGCGTTAAATAAGGCATGGAATGGTGCTCATGGTACGTATTGGCATAGCACTGGTAGAAAAAATTCCATTGCTCTTGCGTAATATCCACGCCTTTGATAGCTTTACAGACCACGCCTGTTAAGGCGACTTTTTTGCGTTCTTGTCGGATTTTTTTGCGTTTGTCATGGCTCAGAGTGGCTAAAAATTCATCAAAGCTATTAAAACCTTCATTCTGCCACCTGAACTGTACGCCAAAGCGCTGCATCCATCCCGCCTGTTTTAACGCCGCTTCCGAACTGGCATCGGGAAAGTTAATATGGGCTGAGGATAGATTATGTTTGTACATGGTTTCAGCCAGCGCTTCTATCATAAGCGCCTGCATTTGCGGATTCACTGCGATGAGCCGTTGGCTGGTAATGGGCGTAAACGGAATCGCAGAAAGCAGCTTAGGATAATAATTCATGCCATTGCGCTGGTAGGCATCAGCCCAGGCCCAGTCGAAAACATATTCCCCGTAGGAATGGGTTTTAAGATACAAAGGCATAGCTCCGACCAATTGCTCACCAGCGTATACCAGCATAGGGTAGGGCTGCCAGCCTGTGCCCTTACCCACAGAACCGGATGTTTCCAATGCGCTGAGGAAAGCATGGCTTAGCAAGGGCATATCTCCTACCATAGCATTCCATTGCCCTGCATCTAGCGCTGAATAACTATCCTGTATCTCTATAGAAACGTTTTGCATGGATTATTTTGGTTTGGCCTAATATGAATAAGCCGAGAATGGAAAGGTATTCAGTCCAGCCATAAGATTTGTAAATACTACAAGATAGATAATACTTAGATATGGGGCTGAATGAACTAAATTAGCTTTTAATATTTCGTAATATTTCAATATTTGTAATATTTAAGAAAAGCTGATTAAGAACTGAAATTATTAGAGTGAACGCTTACGACCGGGATTTGCGGCTTGGTTACTTTTACGCTTGGCAGCGGCCGCCGCTTCAGCTTCTTGTGTTTTTTGCGCCTCTAAGACGGCTTCTGCGGCTTTCCTACGTTCAAGTATACGGGCTTGGGCGGCTTCGAGCTCGTCTAGCGTAATTACATCATCTTGATTAGTATCTACTTGGCTGAAATGACGGGCAATTTGTGGGAGGCTTTCTGTGGCTTCTTGCCTATCGATGGAACCATCATTGTCTTTATCCGAGGCTAGAAAACGTTCTTTGATGCTTTCCTGCATAGTACGGCGGCGTTCTTCAATCTGCTCATGGTCCGGGTCAACCGAGCGGGCATATTCATCAAGAGCTTTGCGTAGTTTTTCACGGCGTTCCGGGCTGAAATTCAGGTTAAGGGTTTGCTGTGTACCTTCTGTTTCATCTACTGCAACGCGCTTGATGTCATCAGAATCTTTATTATTACCCGCAGCTTGCGCGTAAGACAACAGACTCAAGCTAGCACATGCGGCAAAGCAAAAAGAGACTACCATTAAAGATTTTCTTTGCGTAACCAAATTAATTTTGTGTAATAGGTTCAAATAAATCAACTTTTATAATTACTGTTGATAGAGTTTGCGGAATTCAGACTCGTAATCATGGAGCAGTATTGTTAATCGAATGTTTCAATTCAGACGGAATTGTAAATAAATTGTAAGTAAACAGCTGATTTTGCCTACTTTTTTGCTTAATAAGAAGACTAAAAAGGAATAAGAAGGTTTAAATAAATTTAATTTGCTAAAAATAAACTATTGGATGTTAAACGTGATATTTTTAATTTAATTATTTGAATTTTTTATATAATTCCATCACTTAAGTTCAGGCTTATACAAATCATGTTAGATCAAAACAAAAAAATACTAGTGGTAGATGATGACATCCGTCTCCGTGAATTGCTGCAACGTTACCTGACGGAGCAGGGTTTTAGTGTACGCGGTGCCGCAGATGCCAAGGAGATGGATACTATCCTAGCGAATGAGACCATTGATCTATTAGTCCTGGATCTCATGTTACCCGGTGAAGATGGCTTGTCAATCTGCCGCCGTATTCGCGGCACCGGCACAATGTTGCCTATTGTGATGCTAACAGCTCGCGGTGACGAAGTAGATAGGATTATCGGGCTAGAAATGGGTGCCGATGATTACCTGCCTAAGCCATTCAATCCACGTGAATTGTTGGCCCGCATTAATGCCGTACTGCGTCGCCATGAGCGCATACAGCCTAGTGCCCCAGCTACCA
>JACDEP010000080.1 GCA_013816325.1 Methylotenera sp. | reverse complement strand
ATGGTGCAGCATTTTCAACCGGCTCTTTATAACCAGGGGGATCAAGTAATACGGTATATTCGCGTTGCAAGCGACCGGATGACCAATCTACCTGTATAAGCATGTCCAAGTAGGGGTCGCTAATCGGCTGAGTTGTGCGTAATTTTAATATCGGAGCGCCACTTACACCTTTAGCGACTTCTACTTGGATATTATTGTGGATGGCAAGTCTAGTAACACCTTGCGCGGCATAAGCTTCTTCAGAACCGATTGCAGCAACTAAAGTAGAAAGCTCTTCTGGAGTAACGGATAATAATTCAATTTCAGCTTTGAGTGGTTCTCCCAAACCTGAGCTTACATTTAACTTGCCTAGACCTGCAGCAAACGCAGAAAATGGCAACAGAGCCAGACATACCGCAAGTGTAATTTGCTTTATTTTTGATTTATGCACAATCCTACCCTTAATCAAACTTTATTTTGCATTATCAAATTAACATCAAATAGTTAGCTATGCAAGCTCATAACGCACATTATATTCAACAGGTATGTGGTTGTAGAAATGCAATGTTGCGCTATTAAAACATAATTTAAATATCTAACTACTATTTTTCTATTAAAATCCGTAACATACGGCGCAATGGCTCTGCCGCACCCCATAACAACTGGTCCCCAACAGTAAATGCGGAAAGATAATCGTTACCCATATTGAGTTTACGCAAACGACCTACGGGTGTAATCAATGTACCTGTTACGGCTGTTGGTGTAAGTTCGCGCATGCTAGCTTCTCGTGCATTCGGTATGACCTTTACCCACTGGTTTGCCTCTGCTAGCATCTGACTGATTTCGTCTAATGGCACATCTTTTTTAAGTTTAATGGTAAGTGCTTGGCTATGACAGCGCATAGCGCCGATACGTACGCAAAGGCCGTCAATATGGATAGGATTAGCTTCGCGACCCAAGATTTTATTGGTCTCTACACCACCCTTCCATTCTTCTTTGCTTTGGCCATTGCCTAAGTCTTTGTCGATCCATGGAATCAGGCTACCAGCCAAAGGGACACCAAAGTGCTCTTTTGGAAAACTGTTGTCACGTAATGTACCAGCGACTTCACGATCGATATCCAAAATGGCCGAAGCCGGATCAGCCAACAGTTCTTTGGCTATGCGATGCGCTTCACCCATTTGTTTAAGCAATTCACGCATGTTCTGTGCGCCCGCACCTGACGCCGCTTGGTAAGTCATTGAGGTCGCCCATTCGACCAAGTCAGCTTTAAACAAGCCATTTAATGCCATCAGCATCAATGAAACAGTACAGTTACCGCCTACCCAATTATTATTGCCTTTCGCATATGCATCTTGGATCACATGCATATTGACTGGGTCAAGAATAATAACTGCATCTTTTTCCATACGCAAAGTTGAAGCTGCATCAATCCAATGGCCTTTCCAACCAGCTTGTCTTAATTGTGGGTATATCTCACTGGTATAGTCGCCGCCTTGGCAAGAAATGATAGCATCCATGGATGTGAGGTCAGCAATGTTTTTGGCATCTTTAAGCGATGCAGAATCTTTACCAATAGCGGGTGCTTTGCCTCCTACTTGGGACGTGGAAAAAAACTGTGGCTCTATAAGCTCAAAATCATTCTCTTCCATCATGCGCTGCATAAGAACAGAACCCACCATGCCGCGCCAACCTATGAAACCAACCTTTAACATTTTGTCATCCAGACTTGATAAACTCTTTAACTAATTTATTTAAACGAGCGCTTCTACTACCGCATCACCCATTGCATTACATCCAATTTTTTTACAGCCTGCAGTTGCAATATCTGCTGTCCTGTAACCTTGTGCTAATGCCGTTTTAACTGCATTTTCAACTTTGAGCGCACTTACCTCATCATTGAATGTATAACGCAACATCATGGCTACAGAAAGAATTGTTGCCAATGGGTTCGCAATGTCTTTCCCTGCGATATTCGGTGCAGAACCATGACTAGGTTCATACATGCCTTTGTTATTCTCGTCCAATGAAGCAGAAGGCAGCATGCCGATTGAGCCTGTTAGCATTGAAGCTTCATCAGACAAAATATCGCCAAAAATATTACCTGTGACCATTACGTCGAATTGCTTAGGGGCACGAATCAATTGCATCGCCGCGTTATCTACATACATATGGCTTAACTCGACTTCAGGATACTCTGCTGATAATTCAATCATGACTTGGCGCCATAATTCTGTAGTTTCTAGTACATTAGCTTTATCTACCGAACAAACTCTCGCCTTCTGTCCATTTTTACGACGTTTCATGGCAATATCAAATGCCACGCGACCAATGCGACGAATCTCAGATTCGTTATAGCGCATGGTGTTAATGCCTTCGCGTTCACCATTTTCCAATGTGCTGATACCGCGCGGCTGCCCGAAATAAATGTCCCCAGTGAGCTCTCGTACTATCATGAGATCTAAGCCAGAAACCACTTCTGGTTTCAATGTAGAGGCATCTGCAAGTTCCGGGTAAAGCAAAGCCGGGCGCAAATTCGCGAACAAATTTAGCTCTTTACGAATACGTAATAAACCACGCTCTGGGCGCAAATGACGTTCTAATTTATCGTACTTCCAATCGCCTACCGCACCTAGCAATATCGCATCCGATTCTTTGGCCAATTTCAAAGTCGCATCAGGCAACGGATCGCCCGCAGCTTCATAACCTGCCCCACCGATAGGAGCTTCTGTCATTTCAATATTTAAGTTAAGCGCTTTTAATACTTTAACAGCTTGTGCGACGATTTCTGGGCCAATGCCATCACCTGGCAATATTGCTAATTTCATGAAGTTACTTTCTTATCTTAAATAATCTTAAAGAATTCCGGGTTCTAATGAGACGAGACGTGCAGAAATTTTAATACCGACATATGGTTTATATGTAAGCATAAAAAAATTAACGACAAAGTATCAAAACGAAATTTTAATTTTTAATTAAAAAGCCAAGGCTGCGCTAACTTATGTTTAGCTTCAAATACCTTAATCTTATCTTGCTGCTGCATCGTCAAACCAATGTCATCCAAGCCATTGAGCAGATTATGTTTCCGGACAGCATCCACTTCAAAGATGTAGGATTTTCCACTTGGCGTAGTCACTGTCTGAGTAGCCAAATCAACATTTAGCTTATAACCTTCAATCGCGGCTACTTCGCCAAATATGTCATCAACATCCTGAGCGCTTAAGACAATAGGCAACATGCCGTTCTTAAAGCAGTTATTGAAGAAAATGTCCGCAAAGCTCGATGCAATGATCACCTTGAAACCGTAATCTTCCAAAGCCCATGGGGCATGTTCACGGCTGGAACCACAACCAAAGTTTTCGCGAGTCAGCAACACACCCGCCCTCTGATAACGTGCTTGATTCAATACGAAATCAGGGTTCAATGGTCGGTTAGAATTATCCATGCCCGGCTCACCATGGTCAAGGTAACGCCACTCATCAAAGGCATTAGGGCCGAAGCCGGCGCGCTTGATCGATTTTAGAAACTGCTTGGGAATAATGGCGTCAGTATCAACGTTGGCGCGATCTAGCGGCGCCACCAAGCCATTTAACTTAACAAATGGTTTCATTAGTTATTAGGTGCCTTTTGAATTTTATCCCCAGCCTTTTCTAAATCTTTACCAAAACCATGCCAAGTATTGCAACCTGTTAAAACCAATGCAAAACTAAGTGTTGCCAATGCAAATAATTTATTCATTTACGTATTACTCCTATGATTCTCAATAAAAATTAAACGAACTGTCTAACATCTACAAAATGCCCTGCCACTGCGGCGGCGGCGGCCATTTCCGGACTAACTAAGTGTGTGCGGCCACCTTGACCTTGCCGACCTTCGAAATTACGGTTTGAAGTAGAGGCACAACGTTCGCCCGGCTCTAGTCTGTCAGCATTCATTGCTAAGCACATAGAACAGCCTGGTTCACGCCATTCAAAACCAGCGTCAATAAATATTTTGTCCAACCCCTCTTTTTCCGCTTGGGCTTTCACTAGACCCGAGCCCGGTACGACTAAGGCTAATTTTACATTCGAGGCAATATGCTTTCCTTTTGCTATAGCTGCCGCTGCGCGCAAATCCTCTATACGGGAGTTAGTACATGAGCCGATAAATACTTTATCAATATTGATTTCATTGATAGGTGTGTTGGCAGTCAAGCCCATATAAGCATAGGCCCGCTCCCAATCCCCGCGCTGGACTTCATTTTTCGCCGAATCCAAGCTCGGCACTTTGCCATCTACGCCCACTACCATTTCAGGTGAAGTACCCCAAGTTACTTGTGGCTGAATGTCTTCAGCTTTCAAGGTAACAACTGAATCAAACTTTGCACCTTCGTCGCTATGCAAGGTTTTCCAATAGGTCACAGCAGCATCCCACTGCTCTGCTTTTGGCGCAAATGGGCGGCCTTCCACATAATTAATGGTCGTGTCATCCACGGCTACCATGCCTGCGCGTGCACCGGCTTCAATCGCCATGTTGCACAATGTCATGCGGCCTTCCATGCTTAAACCGCGAATGGCTGAACCTGCAAACTCTATTGCATAGCCATTGCCTCCTGCCGTGCCGATTTTTCCGATAATTGCAAGGGCAACGTCTTTAGCGGTTACGCCATGGCCTAATTTGCCCGCTACCAACACTTGCAAAGTCTTGGATTTCTTTTGCACTAAACATTGAGTTGCCAATACGTGCTCAACTTCAGAAGTGCCAATACCATGCGCCAATGCGCCGAAAGCGCCATGCGTGCTAGTGTGTGAATCTCCGCACACCACTGTCATGCCAGGCAAGGTCGCACCTTGCTCAGGACCGATGACGTGTACGATACCCTGACGCAAATCGTTCATTTTGAACTCTGTTACGCCATATTCAGCACAATTCTCATCAAGCGTTTGCACTTGCAAACGTGAAATTGGGTCGCTGATACCGGCTACGCCTGCGCTTCTATCCGTAGTAGGTACGTTATGATCTGGCACTGCCAATATGGAATTAACACGCCAAACCTTGCGATTAGCCAGTTTTAGACCTTCAAATGCTTGCGGGCTGGTTACTTCATGCACTAAATGACGGTCAATATAAATCAGCGCGGTGCCATTTTCTTCATGTACCACGTGAGAGTCAAATAATTTATCGTAAAGCGTTTTTGCCATAAAAATCTCTTTCAAAAGCGATTCGCTGTGTCGCGTAATCGCTCAATCCTTACTTATAAACATATATCTCTTTGTCTTTCGCAGTGGGCTTTTTATCGCCTCATCCCTTAAAAGCGATTTTTCGACGATTACATACAAATCAATCCCTAAAGTTGCCGAATTGCAACGGAAAATCTGTGACATTCTTTTTACAAAACGCAATCGCTTCTTGCAGCAAGTCACGTTTAGCGCCGTTCACACGAACTTCGTCACCTTGGATACTGGCCTGCACTTTTAACCCAGAGTCTTTAATCAATTTAGCAATACGCTTCGCAAGTTCACTATCAATCCCGGCACGAATTTTCAGTTCTTGCTTCACTTTATTGCCACCTACTTTTTGCACATCTTTATGCTCTAAGCGCTTGGTTGAATCAGGCTCTTTCTTTTCCATGCCCGGTAACAAAATATCTTTAATTTGATCCAACTGAAAATCATTATCCCCATACAATGTGATAATGCTGTCCTTTTCGTTTAATTCAACCTTGGCTGAAGTACCTTTAAAATCGTAACGATTGGTAATCTGCTTTCCGGCAGTATCAATCGCATTTTTCAAAGCAACCATATCGACTTCAGAACTGATATCAAATGAAGGCATGATAAACTCCTAATGAATTACTCAAAGTGACAAACGTAATCTAACGTTTCTGTCGTCTCAATATCAAAACTTGAGTTGCCCGGCACGGTGAATTTCTCACCTGCGCTATAAGTTTTCCAGTTTTCTTCACCCTTTAGACGTACATTACAAGAGCCTGCGTTAATTTCCATTAACTCTGGTGCTACCGTATTGAAAGTGAGCAGGCTAGGAAAAATCACGCCGATGGTGCTACGCGTACCATTTGGAAACATCACGGTATGGCTCACGCATTTACCATCAAAATATACATTCGCTTTTTTCTTTACGCTGACGTTATCAAACTGTGCCATTTGCTTAGCTTTCGTTAAAAATCAAAGTGCTATTATCGCAGAAAAGCAGCGCCTCACCAAGGCAGGACTCTCATATTGAATTAGGAAGATTGGCTTTTCAAGAATGTGTAGATATGGAACAAAAAAACCTGGCATCGCCAAGTTTAATAATTGCTTAATGAGATTTAAATTAAAACTGAACCATGTTGTTTCTTATCACTAGGGCTTTTGCCACAGTATCAGCGAGCCCAACTAGCATTTCTTTCTGGTTTACAGTGATTTTATTAGGCTTAACATCAAAAACACATAATGCGCCGATGACTTCACCCATAGGCAATTTGAGTGGCGCACTCGCATGAAACTTATAATTAGGCCAATCTGTTTTCCATGGATGGCAGAGATGGCTGATGCCTAACATGGTATCTGTAATTTCTAGATAGTTGTCATTCGTAACCACCCAGCTGCTAAATGTGCCTCTACGGGGCAACCGTGTGACGCCCGGAGCCTCTACTTCAGAACTGATCCAGATATTTTCCTCATCAACCAAAGTAAGTATGGCTACGGGAAGGTTGCAGATAGTCGCTGCTAACTTAGTGATTGAGTTTAATAAAGTCTCGTATTGAGAGTTTATAACCAGTTTTTTTCGCACTACAGAAATGTGGGCACCCTCTTTAATTTCCTCAGCCGTACCTATAAATGATGCATCTTTAGGCATAGTAATCATGACTTTTTCTCAGGGTGACCAACAAACAAGTCAGCACCTATGAAAAGATATAAATATTTCGAAAAATTATATGGCCATATTTTCATGAAAATAATTAGCTTGATGATTACTTGCTCCTGTAAATTGTGCGTTTTTTGAATCAACTTTAAGGATTATCCTACACAGATTTCCCTAGTGTATGTACGATTCCGCACTTATCCCGTTTGCAATAGGTTTCATGTGGTAGGCACGCTACTTTGCGTGACTCCTGAAGAGTGCATCCAACAGATATTTTATTGCTCAAGAGTTGCTGAACCAAATGCTCGTAGTTTTGACGAAGATATACTTTTTGTAAATATTTGCTCCAAACTGAACAAAAAAATAAATTTCATAGTCTCAGTATTAACCTATCCTCTCAGATTCAATGCAAATCACTCAAGGACATCCATTGCCAAAATCGTTCAAATTCTGAGGTAATTTAAAATATATGTTGACATTTAGGTTGATAGCACGTAAAAAGCATACAGGCGTTTGTATTTTTGATATTGTTGAGTCTCAGTAACTAGTAATATTTTAAAAACCCAAACTTTTCGGGGTGCCCCCTTTTTTAAAGTATGAAAGTAAGATTATGGCAACAGGTATTGTAAAATGGTTTAATGACTCAAAAGGCTTCGGCTTCATTACCCCAGATGACGGCGGCGACGATTTATTTGCACATTTCTCAGCTATCGTTGATAGCGGTTACAAAAGTTTAAAAGAAAATGATCGTGTTAGCTTCGATGTTACGGATGGCCCTAAAGGCAAACAATCCACAAACATTCAAAAAGTTTAATAAAAAGCAGTAAGTTTATAAATGGCCCTTTAGGGCCATTTTTCATTTGTTCTTTAGATTTTTTATTTATTACTTGCAAATGTAAGTAGGAGAAAGAGTAATTTATAAAAAGCCCGCTAACTGCGGCTTCCAGGCCTTCTTAGGTCTAAAAACTAATAACTAATAACTCCTCTTAGGTTTCGCGCCAGAAAATCCTAGGTAATAAAAATCTAATTGAATACTTTTCCACAAGATTTTTCGGCTGGCATAGCACCCGTTTTTCAATAGCCTCTAGTTAAAGATCAATCTGTTATCTAGAACTTTTCAATGTATTCCACTAAGCGAAACACTTCTAGCAACCTTTGCCCGAATTGCATCAATTGGATTTAAAGAAAGTATATCTGTTAGCTTATGCATTACAGCGTTAATAAGGACATCTAAATCATTGGTACCAATATTATGTCTTTGTAACCATTTAGCAGGGTTGCCATCAACTAAAATAGTTTTAGCTCAAGCGACTTAATACTAAATTTGATTCGTACGAACCACAAATAGATTTATTTTTTCGACTTACTCTTCAACATTGCCATCAGATTAACTAATCTATCGTTTTCTAATCACAGTAAGCCTTACAAATTGCGTGATTTCATACCAGTATAAGTTTAAAGATACTTGGCAGATTACCTGTTGGATTACGGCAGACTCTTAAATATTGCTAACCCTGCCAACCACGTTGGTATATGATTAAATACAATTAATAGTATGTAGTGTCATCCTTAAGGCGAACTATTGAAATGAGATTAAAGGATATCCTAGCTCTGGCTTCCAGCAACATAAAGCGCTGGTTGAGTCGTGCAACGGAACCATATTTCTTGTTTCCGGCAATTGCTATTGTAGTGCTAACTGTGATTTGGGGAACTACTCTGAATCTCATCAGAATCGAACGCGCCGCTGCTGAAAACGCGGTGGCACTCTCCACTCAAGAATTGGCCGAGACTTATGAAGCCCAAGTTTTTCAGGTATTTTATATTAGTCTTTTGTTCCGCTAGCTTAGCGTCAATGCTGGCTTTATAGCGTGGAACGCTCACCGGTACAACAGAGAACACAAAGAGAAAATCGGGGAAAGTGACGCCAGACACGCAAAAAGATGAGGGGTGCCGCTCACCGGTGAAACGCGCGAAACCGCGCCAATACTGGCGTTTCAGGCAAAAAAAATCCCAACCGATAAGGGTTGGGATTTCAAATTATGGTGGTGGAACACGGAACCGAACCCGCGTCCGCATCTCGACAAGGATAGCAACGTTTTGGCCTTGAGGGCGTGGATTCGAGTATTTGGCCATCATCAGGGTGCTGAATCCAAGTCGAACTCCAGCCAATCCCTGCCAGACCAAACAAAACTGTCCGTCGCTGATATGGATGATGCACCCTTAGGTCGCATGGAAAAGCGTCGCCTTTTCCCAGTTGTCTTGAGTGCCCAAGTCGTCTGACAAGTCGCACATTGGCAGTAGAAGTCTTGCTGCTGCCCGGGTTCGAAACGTGCAGTATGGCCACAAAGCTGAGCAAGCGCCGCGACCTGATCGATGGCAGAGCCGACAGCATCCTCAACTTGCGGATTCGCCGAACTGCGGAGCAACGCCTTCAGTTCGGCTGATTTCTCAGCATCGATTGGTGCGACAAGCCTGACGTGCGTCGGAGAAATGGACTCGAACTGCTCCGGCCACGCCTCTGTCAGCTTCTTGCTTGGCGTAGGCAGTGGCCCAAGCTTTTGGCCATGACCTTGGAGCAATTGCCGCAGCATCCATTCATCGATTAATGATCCCACCTTTTCCACGACGTAAAGATCCAGCGGTGAAACGGGTAAATACTGTAGCGATGCGACACTGGTTGGTGCTCCTGGCCAGCACACGATGCGGCCAGGCTCCAGACTCTCGCTGTTCTTTATGGATGCCCCGAACCAGGCAATCGGTACTATCCTCAGAGTAGATCCGCCAGACTGAGTTACGACCCAATCATGCGCGTCACGACTGAGTAAAAAGTTCCGGCCAGCCCAACCGAACAGAAACTTTCCATCTACGTTTCGCAAACCATAGCGCTCTAGCGCACGTCTGATCACTAGACCGACGTAGCTCACGTAAGCATGTTGCAATTGCAGCTGTCGCGCCAAGCGCTCTTCCGGGGGCAATAGCCGTTCTTCTCTATCATCTTTCAGCTTTTCCCATAGAGGGGGTAGATGACGATAGTGAGGGTCGTGATTCAGAATGTTTGTGCGATGAATTTGGGCGGGGACGACTGAAGCTGCGGGAACCAGTAAATAA
>JACDEP010000079.1 GCA_013816325.1 Methylotenera sp. | reverse complement strand
GGTCAAAGCGATGTAGATGTTTCAATTAAGTTTGATGAAGAGTTGCGGGTTTTACGGGAAAAGCTATTCAATAAAGAATTTGCTGCAATTTATAGCAGCCCTTTGCAGCGCTGCCACAAACTTGCCCAAGCGCTAAGCGTAGATGACACTTTGAATTTTTCAGAGCGCAATATAGTACTAGATGCTCGTTTAAAAGAGCTGCATTTTGGCGATTGGGAATTGAGCTCATGGGATGATATCCCGCGCGATATTTTTGATCCTTGGGCTAATGATTACGCCAACTTGGCACCACCAAATGGTGAAACATTTACCCAATTACACTTACGTGCTAAAAGCTTTGTCGAAGAGGTGACGGCACATTCACAAGGTAAACATATTCTGGTTATTACGCATGGAGGCTTGATACGTGCGCTCATCGCTGAAGTCCTGCAAATACCTTTAAAGCGTTTATTCAGGATGACGATAGATTACGCCAGCGTGACGCAATTGGAATTTAACGGTGAAGTGCCTAAAGTAAACTTCATGAATCGCTAGAGAGGCTTTTTCAATATGAGTGGCAATCCGGCAGCCACAAATGTTACTTCCTCGGCCACTGCGGCTACTGCTTGATTCAATCTGCCTTGCTCATCCTGGAATTGCCGGTTGATCTCCCCTAGTGGCACTATTCCCATACCGACCTCATTGCTTACTAAAATAATAGTGCCGGGCAAGCTGGGTAATAGTTCTAACAAAGCTGCTCGCTCATGCTGCCAGCTTGAATCTTGTGGAGGATTGCAGTCCGGGCATATCCATTGCGCTAGCCATAATGTAAGGCAATCTACGATGATACAATGTCCGGGCTTAGCTAGAGTTGCGAGTGTCTTCGCCACGTAATGCGGCTCTTCTGTGAGTGCCCAATGGGTAGGGCGTCGTTTTTGATGATGTTGTATACGTGCTTTAAATTCATTATCATAAACTTGCGCGGTAGCAATATAAGTAACGCCTGAATCAGCCTTTTGAGCTAACTTCTCCGCATAAGTACTTTTGCCGGAACGAGCACCGCCCAATATTAAATGTGTAGTCATATATGCACCTTATGATTGACGTCTATTTTCTTGTTAATGGCGTGATTGTTGCAGGCAATGCAAGTGATTTAGGACCAGGTGTTTTCCATCACCATATCGGACAATGGTTTTTCTTTTGCCCAAGCTTCTTCAACCAGCATGGGTTGGGTATAAAACTTATCGACATGGCCTAAACATAAAATAGCGATAGGTTTTGCACCATCCGGTATATTCAGCAAGGCAGCCAACTCGATCGGATCAAACATGCTGACCCAGCCCATACCTAAACCCTCAGCCCGTGCTGTTAGCCATAAATTCTGGATAGCGCAGGCGACGGAAGCTAAGTCCATTTCCGGCATCGTGCGACGCCCAAAGATATGCTGGTCACGCTTATCGCACAAAGCCACTACTAACAGTTCGCTGCACTCTAAAATTCCCTCCACTTTCAGACGCATAAACTCCGCCATGCGCGTGGTATTTTCATATTCACCCAAGGCCTGAGCGGTTTGGACGCGTTCCTGATGTACAAGATCGTAAATCTTTTTCCGGATTTCAGCTTCGATAATGCGAATGAACCGCCATGGCTGCATTAAACCGACGCTAGGAGCATGATGTGCAGCATTCAATAGCTTGGTGAGTAACTGAGGCGCGATAACTCCCGGTGCGAAATGCCGCATGTCTCGCCGCTCGGCGATTACACGGTATACGGCAGCAATTTCAGATTCATTGAATGGATGATGGCTCATAAAAAACCGCATTAGCTTTAAAAATGAAAATTTAAAGGCTAGGGCGGCTCAGTAGTTCTTATAAATCGATTATGTGGTTAGCTTCGAACTTTCGGTACCTGTAAAATATTTAGGCAGCAGCTTGGATAATGCCCAGAATCCTGCCAAGTACATTGCAGTAAATCCTAAAAAGCTAGGCAAGTATTCCCAACCATGTTTCATCGATTCGATTACACCTTCTGCAGGAAAGCGGCCAGAGAACAAATAATAAGTTTGTGTTGAAATGACGAATGCCAAGAAAGTGGCTAACAAGCCAGCGGTAGCATATTTTAAGGCATCAAAACTATCTGCCTGTTTACCAAGCCATACGCCGGCAAGCCACATTACTGCATAAGTCGGTAACATACCCCAATAGCCAGGCGTTAAACAAAATGCTTGAATGCTGTCAATAGCAGCTGCGCCGAAGTCAATCACCGTTGCTAGTACAACAAACAATGCAAACCAGGCAGCTTCTCGCAAATATAATCCGCCAATTACTAACAGTGCCAAACTTGCATCCGGCAAGGAAGCGCTGGTTAAAACATGGCTGCCGCGTGTAAGCAACATCAAAAAAGCAATGACTGCTGCAGTGATGATAGATATTTTAGAGCATGGATTATTTTGTGTTTGCATTGATAATTGGCCTTTTTCAAAAAGTCGCTAACTCAATAGCGACTTGTTCATTTCCATCATCATAACATTTTGCTATATACCGTAAAAGAATCAATTAAAAGTCAGCCTTCACACCAACACGCCAGGTGCGCACAAAGTCCACCGGGTATATAGCATCGTCAGCCACTTGAATTGAATTTTCATGTTCAAATAAATTAGTGATCGATGTGAAAACCTGATAGTTCTTAAATTGATAGCTAAGCGCTGCATTCGTTGATTCATAATGCGCTTGTCTTTGCGCGGCATTATTTTGAAAGTCATTGTAGGCATAAGCCCTAGCCCGCCAAGTATGGTTCAGATTGAAATTAGCATGGTCCAAGAATTTGTAATTCATATTAGCAACAACTGTGTGTTTAGGCACACCTGGTAAATCATTGCCATTAATTGCGGACCCAAAATCTTTTTCACGATCAATAATGGAGCGAGTGTAGTTATAAATAAACGATGTACTTAACTGTTTACTGAATGTAAAACTATCTTGAAGTTCGAGCCCGTATTTATGGGAATCGTCGATGTTCGTGTTAGTGAAGGTAAATGGATTGAAATAGATCTCTTTACTCAAATTCGCATGGAAAAGTGTTACCTTCAAGCGATTATTAGCTGTTATATGATTCAAACCTATATTCAGCGTTCGAGATGTCTCTGGCTCGATGAATGCATTAAACGTACCGAAGAAAGTAAAGAAACGATCAACATCGGGCGCTTGAAAAGCCTGGTTATAGTTTGCAAACATGGTGAAAGTCTCGGTGAAGCGGTAATTTGCTCCGATATCCCAAGCATCCAAATGTTCAGAATCGGCTAGATCTGTGCCAATGGTCGGCGTATAGTGATATTTAACTGCTTCGTTACGGGCTCCAGCTGACAGGGTTAATGAGTCAGAAATCCAAGTAGGGCGATATTCTGTTTGTATAAAAATTGCTTTATTGTCTTTCGTGGTCTTATTTGCAGTGGATGTTCGATCTCCCTCAAAAGCTTGTACACCACCAATGACATTCAGTTCATTCCCCACATAGGTTAGCGCAATCTCATTGGAGTCATAATCGTAGTTAGATTCCGAAAAAAAATTTACAAATTCCGAGCGCTTGTCTTCCCGGAAATGCGTCGCGCTTACCTTGAATTGTGAGTTGATATCAAACTCTATGCCAGCGCGCCATTGATCTGTATCGAAGCCTTGGTGGGTATAAGTCTGGCTAAATAGACGTTTTGTTACCTGTTTAGGATCATCATTGAACTCAGCTTTGGTCAATGCATTCACGTAACGGATATCATTGCGCGAACTAGTGCCCTCTAATAAGAAGCGCAGGTTGTCGTTAGGCTTGATTTTCAATTTAACGCTTTGCGTGTCGCTTGAAAATTCATCTCTGTGCCCGGTTTCATCTTTTTTACTGGCCCCGTCATATCCATCGTGTGCAAGACTGGCTGAAAGGTCTATATATTTCTCAGAGATGCCTGCTGTTAAATAATGATTTTGTTGGCCATAATTGCCGAAAGAAGAACTCGCAGTAATGCCGGTTTTGTTCTTTGTGTATATTTGAATAGAGCCAGCAGTTGCACCATCGCCATATAACACTGAACCACTACCTTTGCTAATTTCAATACGTTCAATGTTGCTCAATGGAATGGCACCAATTAATTGGGGTTGCATGTCTATATTATTAAGCCGCTGACCATCGACAGTGATGACTACATTCTGATAGCCATTTTCCGCACCATAACCACGAAGGTTAATTGAGGGGGTGGCTTTATTGCCGAAGTTGGATAACAAGTTGACAGAGCTATGCTGTGCTAAGAAATCATAAAGTGTCGCTGCCCCGGACTCTTCAATTTCTTTAGCTGTATGAATTTCTGAAGCATAAGTTGTTTCAGTATCTTTATGCTCAAAGCGATTCGCTTTAACGGTAACGTCATTCGTGGTAATGACAGTTTCTTCTGCGTATGCAGACGTTGTGAATGCCAAGCTAACTAGGCTGGCGATAATAGTTTTTTTCATTTATGTGATATCCCTGTTACACGCGACCCCGCGTGAATTTAACTATGAGGAATACCGGAGAAAAGAAGAGACAAGAGCGAAGGCGGTAGGAACGGTGGTTACCAAATAGCGCATCACGTCTTAATCACCGTCACCCCGCGGTATTTCCAACGTAGTTCATCCCTAAGCGGAAATGAACGCATTGTCTAGGCCGGTCTCCGGGCTTGTGAAGAAATGTTTTGCGCCTTCCCAAATTTCAATTCTTGCGAAAGATCAATTCAGTGGCATCTTGCAAAACTACATTCACTTACCGTTGCGGGGGCAGCAGAGGAATTGTTAACTTTAATCGTTAAAGTAACGCACCTATTTCCCAGTTTCACCAAGCTACAGAAGTAGGCTTGGCACCTAAACAACATATCGAAATTATAACGTTTATTAATTAATTCATTGGAACTATTTTCCTAAGATGTAAAGAACAATGCGCTAAGGTATTGTAATACTTTGAAAAATACACGTTAGCTATTGACTATAATCATTTTTTTAAATTATAGTGATTACATGGATGCCGACTTAAAAACGCTTGAGCAAAAATTATCACACTTGATTTCCTTGTGTGGCGACCTGCGCAATGAAAATTTGCAGTTACGCCAGAATCTGAACGCAATGCAAAGTGATACCGCTTTGTTAAAAGCAAACATGGTGGAAGCGAGTGAGCGTATTGAAGCTTTAATGGAGACGCTGTCTTAAAGCGGACAAGTATGAGTGAAATAAAAGGTGTAGACGTAAATATTATGGGACGCGACTTTACGGTATCATGCACCGATGAAGAGCGCCCCGGTTTGATAGATGCCGTTAATTTCTTAGATAAGAAAATGCGCGATATACGTGATAGCGGCAAGATTGTCGGCGTTGAGCGCATTGCAATTATGACGGCTTTGAATCTATCTCACGAATTATTGAATAGTAAAAGTGGAAATGTAGATGTCGGGGATTTCAAACGCAGAATTACCCAAATGCAGGATAAAATTGATAAAGCTTGCGCAGCCGAATAATTAAGTTTACATTTTTTTCTCTTCAAACAAATTCCAAAAAAAGAGTAAAATCCTCATCAAGGCTTTAGCAGTTATAAAGCTTTTATGTAACAAATCATCGATTTTAAAGTTTGTTCTCTGCGGTGCGGTTTAGGCTAATAATTCCTTGAACTAGTTTATAGCATCGGTTTTAGTCATTCGAGTTGTTGTGTGCGCGCCCTAAGTTGAGTGTACTTTTAAGTAGCTCCTGGCGGGTGTACCTAATGCACTCTAGGCTTTTACCACTTGAGCCTTTTTGGTTCAGGATGCTGGCCTAGGCTTTATCCGTAGAGAACTCCTCCTTATTTTGGTACCGACAAGCCATTTAACTGGCTCAGAAATATCAGCGAAGTTCGTGATATTTCAAATCTGCCAAACTCACGATTTCTAAGCATTTTTCGTGGCAAGCCTCTAAAATCACGGGTGGCGCGAAACCTTCTTCCGAGGCTTCCAGCCAGCGTGAAGCGCAAATACACCAGCGGTCGCCAGCCCGCAAGCCTTCAAAGCCATATTCAGGCCGCGGCGTGCTGAGGTCATTGCCGCTCGAAATTGAAAAGGCTAAGAACTCTTCTGTCATCTGTGTGCAAATCGTATGACTACCGGCATCTTCTGTTCCCGTTTCGCAGCAACCGCTACGGGTAAAACCAGTCACTGGGTCTAAGCTACAGGTTTGTAAAGTTGTGCCTAATACATTGCGTGCCATTTGCTTTGCCTCAAAGTTTTAACTTCACTTATCATATCGAAAATAAGTCATACCCAAAAATATCTTTTAGAAAGAATCGCAATGCGTTATTGGTTAATGAAATCCGAACCCGCAGATGTATCCATAGATGATCTGGCAAACTTTCCACACCAAACCGTGGATTGGTATGGTGTGCGTAATTACCAGGCCAGAAACTTTATGCGAGACCAGATGAAAGTAGGCGATGGTGTGTTGTTTTATCACTCTAACTGCGAGCATCCTGGCATCGCTGGCATTGCTGAAGTCAGTAAACTAGCTTATCCAGACCGTTTACAGTTTATAAAAGGGCATAAGTATTATGATGAAAAATCTACGCCTGAAAACCCGCGCTGGCTGAATGTGGATGTGAAGTTTGTACGTAAAACCTACTTGTTGAGTTTGAAAGAATTGCGTGAATACCCTGAGTTGGAAAACATGCGCATATTGCAACGTGGTAATCGTTTATCCATTACACCGGTTGACCCTAAAGAATGGCAATTTATTTTTGATAAACTAATAATAGTGAAAATTTAACGCAAGTTAGCCTCAATAAAAAGCCCCGCAATGCGGGGCTTTTTATTGAGAAATATTTAACCGAATTATAAAGGTTTATCCAAGCTACCAACTGATTTAGGATAAGTCACAATGCCCCACGGCAGTTTCTTGTCTTCAATCTGTTTCGTCACTTCTAACTTCTCTGCATCAATCACAAAGACCGCGTTAGACTTACCACAAGCCAATAAGATTTCCTTGTCATCCGGAGTGAAGCTGAAGTGCCAGCAACGGTTACCGGTTGGGATATCCTTGATTTTTGCAAAAGTCTTCGCGTCATATACTTCTAAAGTTTTGGCTTTATTAGCGGCTACAAAAATGCGATCGCCTTTACGGTCATAAGCAATACCATACGGCGTTACACCCGTATTTACGGTGCGCAATACTTTAAAGTTCTTGTTTAGCACCATAAATTTATTGCCATATTCCAAGGTTACGACATAGGTTTTGCCATCAGGTGATACTTTTATACCGCGTGGACGATCGCCATATTCATGGGTTTTGATGGTTTTAATCAACTTACCGGTTTTCATATTGTGAACAGTCACGGTGTTGTCAGCTTCGTTGGTAATGACCAGTTGTTTGCCATCTTTGCTGAACTCGATGCCTTCTGTTTCCGGACCACCAATGATTTCCCGTACTTTTTTACCTAATTTCAAATCGATAATACCAATGCGAGCTGGTTCATTATTTTCATCATCATCTTTTTCGGCTTGCTTAGCCGCTTCTGAACCGGGTGCTGGCGGCGGACCACCTTCTGAACTTGGTTCATAGGAAACATAGGCAAAGTTACCGCGAACCCGCACAAACTCAGGATTTTTACCGACTGGAATTTGTTTTACTACTTCGTTGGTTGCTGTATCAATTACCGAAACGCTACCGTTCTCACGGGTTGCTACGATCAGGTATTTACCATTTTCAGTAACAGCTAAACCGCGAGGACCCTCAGCTTTGACGTCAATATTGGCTGTAGTAGTCAGTGTGTTAATATCAACCACTGTTACACCGCCATCCTGATTCGATACATAAGCTTTGCCGCGATCAGCAGCATTCGCATGCAATGTTAAAGACATGCCTATTGTTACTGCAATTACCAAATGCGCTAAATTCATTTCTTTATTTCTCCTCAATGGCTCTTTAATTAGTGCTTATTAATTGTGCCTGTAGGGCAGGTTAAATAAACTTAGGTTCAATAGGGTGCAAGTTTTAATGAAAACCCTTAGTTCCCAAACAATAGCTGCCAAGAATGATAACTAAGCAAAAACCATTATTAACAATATATTTCTAATAAACAAATAGTTAATAACAAGTATGGCTTACTAAATGGCTAAAATAACCCACTATATGGCTATCTATAGCCCTTTTAGCTAATCACCCTAAAAATAACTGATAAGCGGGATTGGCATTCTCATCCCAATATGGATAACCCAAAGTATCCAAGAACTGCTTGAAATCCGCTGCATCTGCGGGTGGTACTTGCATACCTACTAATACCCGGCCGAAGTCGGCGCCATGATTACGATAGTGGAATAGACTGATGTTCCAGTCATGTCCCATGGTGTCCAAGAACTTCATTAAGGCACCAGGCTTTTCCGGGAACTCGAACCTGAAGACAACCTCATGTTTTGCTTGCGGCGCATGACCACCTACCAAGTGACGTAAATGCATCTTGGCCACTTCATTATCGCTAAGGTCAATGGTTGGTAAACCTTGGGTCTGTAATGATTTAACAAGTCGTGCTGATTCCGCTGGGTCAGCAATTGCTACACCAACGAAAATATGCGCTTCTTTAGGATCTGAATAGCGGTAATTGAATTCCGTGATACTGCGGTCGCCTAACAATCGACAAAAGGTCTTGAAAGCACCCGGTTTTTCAGGGATGGTCACGACAAATATTGCTTCACGTTGTTCGCCGATTTCTGCACGTTCTGCAATAAAACGCAGACGGTCAAAATTCATATTAGCGCCTGAGGCAATGGTTACCAATGTTTTATCTTTCAATTGATGGCGCTTAACATATTCTTTCAACCCCGCCACCGCTAGTGCCCCGGCAGGCTCTAAAATGCTGCGCGTGTCTTCAAACACGTCTTTGATGGCCGCGCAGATGGCATCGTTATCCACGACGATCATTTCATCCACATATTGCTGGCTCAAGTTAAAGGTATGCTCACCCACTTGCTTAACGGCGGCGCCATCGGCGAATAATCCCACTTGGTCGAGCATTACGCGATAACCGAGTTTTAATGATTCGGTCATGGCCTCTGCGTCTTTCGCTTCTACGCCTATGATTTTTATCTCGGGGCGTGTGGCTTTTACATAGGCAGCGATGCCTGCGAGTAAACCGCCGCCGCCTACACAGCAGAATATGGCTTCGATCGGTGCTGGAAATTCATTCAAAATTTCCATTCCTATGGTGCCTTGCCCGGCAATCACATCCGGGTCGTCATAAGGATGGACAAAGGTTAGACCTTCAGACTTTTCTAGTTCTAAAGCATGGTTGTAAGCATCGGTATAGCTATCGCCAAATAGCACCACTTCAGCCCCACGACTTTTCACTGCATTAATTTTGATAAGCGGGGTTGTGGTTGGCATCACTATAACAGCACGACAGCCTAGCTTTTGTGCGCCCAATGCCACGCCTTGTGCGTGGTTGCCTGCCGAAGCCGTAATCACGCCTCTAGCGAGGGCATCCGTAGACAAGTGTGCCATTTTGTTAAAAGCGCCGCGCAGTTTGAACGAGAACACAGATTGCATGTCTTCACGTTTGAGCAGTACATTATTGCCGATTCGTTTAGATAAATTATTCTGTAATTCCAGCGGTGTGATCTTGGCCACTTCATAAACACGCGAATTTTTTATCTTGCTCAAGTAATCGTTGATGGTAAGGAATTTGTTGTTCATTAATTTGTTCTGCATAGTAGTCACGGCTTTGGCGATTTCATTCATTGCCATGCAGTGTTATAGTGTTAGATGTTTGTAATTATAAAGAAAATGTAAGGAATTAAGTAAAATGGCTTATACGCAAGACGAATTAAAACAACAAGTAGCAAAAGCTGCGGTTGAATATGTAAGAAGCGGCATTATTGGTGTGGGTACAGGCTCTACCGCTAACTTTTTCATTGAAGAATTAGCCAAGGTAAAACATAAAATCGATGGCGCAGTTGCAAGCTCTGAAGCGACTGCCCAGCGCCTGCGGAGCCATGGCATTGAAGTATTTGACTTGAATAGCGT
>JACDEP010000193.1 GCA_013816325.1 Methylotenera sp. | reverse complement strand
ATGGAAAACAGTGAAGCCAGGATAGGCATGGAAATCACCCCTGCCCAGAAACGCGGAGCAATCACTCGGGCAATTGGGCTTACCGCCATCATCTCCATAGCAGACAACTGTTCAGTGGCTTTCATCAAGCCGATTTCAGCAGTGATGGCCGTACCAGCACGGCCGGCAAATAATAACGCAGTGACTACTGGGCCTAGTTCGCGCAGCAATGAAAGCGCAACTAATACACCAATGGCTTCGGATGAGCCATACTTTTGCAAAGTATAATAACCCTGCAATGCTAGTACCATACCCACAAAAAAAGCGGAAACTACGATAATGATTAAAGACATCACACCCGTGGAATAAATTTCACGGATGGTTAAATGAAAGCGACGAAAGCTCTCATGAGAATAAATAATAGTTAAAAAGAATAAGCGAGTGCCCTCACCTAAACGCCAGATGCGATCTATTACGCGATGACCGATTCCACGCAAAGTACGAATGAGGCTAACGAATAATGCGGATCTAATCATATTTATTTGCAAGCTGACATTAATTCAGATTGGTAATCGCCAGCAGAATAGTGGAAAGGCACCGGGCCATCTTTTTCACCGTGTACAAATTGATGCACAAATGGCAATGTAGATTGCAATAAGTCATGCGGTGTGCCCTCAGCGGCTACTTCACCGTTTGCGACAAAGTAGACGTAATCTGCAAATGAGAAAGTCTCTTCTACATCGTGCGTCACAATGATTGAAGTTGCTCCAAGTGCGTCATTGAGACTACGTATCAAATCGCAGATCACTCCCATTGATATAGGATCTAAGCCAGCAAAAGGCTCGTCATACATGATGATATCAGGGTCAAGCGCAATCGCACGTGCAAGGGCAACACGCCTGGCCATGCCTCCAGAAAGTTCAGTTGGCATCAATGAATAAGCGCCTCGCAAGCCTACTGCATTCAACTTCATTAGCACAAGATCTTTAATCATGGATTCAGGTAAGTCGGTATGCTCGCGCATAGGGAATGCTACATTTTCGTAAACAGATAAGTCCGTAAACAAAGCGCCATGTTGGAATAACATGCCCATCTTCCGGCGCAACTTATAAATACCATCGCGATCTTGCTCATGTACCACTTCGCCATCAACCCGCACTTCACCTTTACTGGGCTTGATCTGGCCGCCAATCAAACGTAGCAATGTAGTTTTACCGCTGCCGCTTCCACCCATAATCGCTACCACCTTACCGCGTGGAAACACCATGTTAATGCCTTTATGCAGCAAACGACCTTTGTAGCCAAAGGAAAGATTGTCAATTTCAACGATATTGGGGTTCATGGATAACGTGCTGATTTGCCGATTTTATTCGTATTTTTCTAAGATTCACTATTCTAAAACAATTTTGTAACTGCGCAAGCTGAAATATAACTTAGGCTAGATGTGAGGGGGATTTTAGGCGAAAAAAAACCCACAGAAGTGGGTTTTTTTTATTAATAACTTAGAAAGCTAAACAAACCAAGTATGGTGTTGAATCCACAGGCGCTGCCACGCCCGTACTTGGCGTGCCATTAACAACTACACGAACGGACCCCGTATTTCCTACACCATCATCTAATGTTGTATCTAATTGTTTAGCGAATTTACCTAATATTCCATCAGAACATATCACAAAAGAACCAGATATTCCTCCTGCTGTAGGAAGGGTTGTAACAGCTGTAAAACCTGATACACTTTGCACCCCTATCTGTCCGCCATCAGCGTTTCTTTGAATGTATGTTGCAGCCGCAACGTCTGTCGAACCTGCAGCTAGCCCAGCCAAACGGACGTGCTGCCAAAACATATATGATTCATCATTTGTTGAAGTTGAATTCCAATTCCCCTCAATAATGGCATTTTGAGTTTCTCCAGCGGAGAGTGCATTTGTACCGCCCACATGCGCAGCAGCAGCATGATCATCGCCTGGCAACGCTTTAAATTTATCTTGATAGCCGTAAATATAAACTTGAATGTTTTTAAAATCACTAGCCATATTTTTTACTTTGGCACTATTAATCAATTCTTGGCCTTTTAATACGCCCCCTAATAGCAAACCGATAATCACCAGTACTATAGCTAATTCAATTAAAGTAAAACCTGTTTGTTGTTTTTTCATCTATTTCCCCGAAACCGTGTACATAAAGCAATTGGTCTTAAATACTTGTTATGCAACTTTTGTACCAGCTATATTATTAGAGTGATTGTTAGGATTACTCAACTATTTTATAAGAGTTTATTAAAAAATGCTTATCTATTGTCAATAATCTAACAAGTATGTTCAAATTCCAACATAAATAATATCAATGTTTAATTAATAGTATCGTGTAATACTTTGTATATTAGCTGCCTTTTCTTAATTCACAAACCATAATATATGCCTAAATTCTCTAAGCTATACAAAGAATTATTCAATGATTCTGATCGTGTCATGGCGTTAATGATTTTATCTCTGCATGCTTTATTGGTGTGGGGAGATTTAGGAAAATTACATAGCGCATTATTTCTATGCCATTACGGTTTGTTTTTGCTATGGCAACCTATTGTCGGGCAAAACAATAGACTTTCTTGGCAAGCCGCCATAGCAATCGTCGTTGGCGCTGTATTGATCACGACCTTCAGCAGTTGGTGGGCTATCGCTTTCTGGCTGGCCGGATTATTTGCATTAATAGGTGGGCGCGTTTTCTCTAGTGAATCGCAACGTGATCGATTACCTAATATATTAGCTGCCACTTACCTTCTGGCCATATTGCTATTATGGGTAGTGCCGAAGCTACTTGGCGCAACCGATGACTTAGCCGCTGCAGAATTCTTGCTAATCTATTTCTTACCCTTATTACCTATCGCTATTCTGTTTTTAACCGCCACCAATAAAGCCGATATACAACCTCCTAATATAGATTTTTTCTATACTTTACTGATTTTTTTACTGACACTAATTATTATCCTAGGCAGTTTTGCTATCGGGGTTATATGGAAGATACATTATATAAAGTTACTTATTGTCGCAGTACTTGGTTTAGCCGCGACTCTGTTAAGCCTTAGCTGGTTATGGAATCCAAGTGCGAGTTTTTCTGGGTTGGAACTGCTAATGTCCCGCTATTTATTGAGCTTGGGCCTACCCTTTGAACAATGGATCAGAAAAATCGCAGGTCATGCTGATTACGAACCCACAGCCAATAAATTTTTACATGTCGCAATGCAGGAGCTTTCTCAACTCAATTGGGTAAGCGGGCTTAATTGGGAAATTGAAGATTCAAATAATAAAATTGGTTCTAAAACCAATTTTATTTCCACTTTCAAGTTCCAGAAATTGCATTTGACGCTCTATTCAAACTGGCAATTTACTCCGGCCATGTATTTGCATGTACAGCTTCTCACCCAAATAT
>JACDEP010000078.1 GCA_013816325.1 Methylotenera sp. | reverse complement strand
ATGCAGTTTGGCAAGATTAGTGCGCTTAAATCCCATGCTTTCCAAACTGGGTAATTCGTGGAGTATAGTTTTAGCTAAATTCTTGGCGTATTTATCTACCGAGTAAGGTAGTAGATAATAGTCATTAATGGTTTTTAGCCACATGTTCTTAAAAGGCGTGAATACACCATAAGGCTTGCCTGACAGATTAAGAATTTCATCTTTTTCAAAAATTACCTGGTCTTTAAAATGATGAAATTCAATATGATGTTTTTGTAGCTCTGCAGTAACTTGAGCGTCGCGAAAATTAGCGTTGGGCTCATAGTCATGATTGGCAAAAACCGCTTCAATCCCTAATTTGTGGGCGAGTGCGGGTATTACGGTGACGGCTTTACCATGTAATACGATGATATCGCCGCCTTTATTTTGCAGAGCTCGCTTTAATTCATTGATACTTTCCCAAATGAACTCTACGCGACGGTCCTCCTTATCTTTTAAAAGATCTAGGATGTCTGTATCGAAGACAAAAGCGCAAAAGACCTGCTGCGAAGATTTAAGTGCATGGTATAGCGCTGCGTGATCGTAATCACGCAGATCGCGTCTGAACCAAACTAGAGATTTTTGAAATGACATGCATACATCCTGACTTTACCCTTTGGCCAGGGCGATACTTGAATGTATGTTAGTTTAGCAAAAGGCTGAATAGTTTTAGCTATTCACCTTTTATTAAGATTAGTTAATAACCACGAGCACCGAACTTGTATTTATCCATCCCATTATCAGATTTGACAGGCTCTGTTGCTACATTAAATGATGCTACAAATTATAGAGCAGTTCCCTTTTGTGCGAATTGCCTTATGAAAATGAGTAATAAATAGTGCTATTAATAAGTTAATAGCATTTAGCATGTCAGTTTTGATGACGTTGACATAGGCTCAGAGATTACTCTCGATGGTAAGGATGGTTTTGCGTAACTGAATAGGCGCGGTATAACTGTTCTGCGAGCATTATCCGCACCATTGCGTGCGGCATAGTGAGTTTAGATAAGCTCCACAGCCATTCAGCGTTTTGCTTGACTGAAGCATGTAGTCCATCGGCTCCGCCAATGACTAAAGCGATATCGCGTCTAGATGCTTGCCAGATCTTAAATCTATCAGCGAGTTGTAACGTAGTGATCTCAGCACCGCGCTCATCTAACGCGACCAGCATATCTTTTCCAGTCGCTTCAATGATACGTTTAGCTTCGATGAGTTGGATGTTTTTTGTGCTGTTGCCAGCAGCGCGCTTTTCCGGTTTGATGTCAACAATTTCAACGGTAGCATCGCGTGGCATGCGCTTGATATATTCCGCACAAGCATCCTCAACCCAGCCAGGCATTTTATGACCAACTGAGATGATTCTAAGCTTCACACGGAGAAAGTGCTAAATAGAGGGTGCTGCTTTGATATGGCCGCGACGGCCTTCAGCCTCGCCCCATAACTGTTCGAGGTTATAGTAAGCGCGCGTAGTCGGAATCATGATATGCACGATGATGTCATCCAGGTCAACCAATACCCATTCGCCATCTTTTTCGCCTTCGGTACCGCGAATCGCAAACCCTTTATCCTTGAGTTTTTCACGTACGTTATCGGCGATAGACTTGGCTTGGCGGCTGGAATTGGCGCTGGCTACTATCATGTAATTAGTCATGGAAGTAAGCTTGCGCACATCCATCACTGTTATATCAAAACCTTTAATATCTTCAATCGCATCGACTACTGCGAGTTTCATTGCTTCTAAATCAAATGCCATCTAAGCTGCCTGTGCGGGAATCGCGTTTCGTTGAGACTGTATGCGATTTTCGCTATCTACATACACAAGTTCAGGACTGAACTTTTCAAGTTCTATTTCGTTATAAACGGCATAGCTTGCAATAATAATTATATCTTTCGGGTTAGCCTTATGTGCCGCCGCCCCATTCACGGAAATGATGCCTGAATGACGCTCCGCCCGAATCGCATAAGTGGTAAAACGTTCACCATTGGTCACGTTGTAAATGTTGATTTGTTCGTACTCGCGAATGTTCGCAGCTTCGAGCAGTTCTTCGTCAATCGCACAGCTACCTTCATAACCCAGCTCTGAATGAGTGACGCTTACGCGGTGCAATTTGGATTTAAGCATGGTTCTTTGCATGTGCTTTAACCGGTTGCCAATGGCAAGTAAATTTTATAAGGGAGTAGCATTATAGTCTTTTCAATCACTTAGCGCAAAAAATCAATATTATCAATCAGTCTTGTGCTGCCTAATTTCGCCGCTCCTAATACCACCAATTCTTTATCTTGAGCCGTCGCTGGTATTAGTGCTGCTTGAGAGCGAATCGATACATATTCGACCTCCCAGCCTAGCTGTTGCAGCGCCAGAGAAGCGGCATCAGCTAATACAGCCAAGTCTGCAATTCCATTACGAACCCGCAAGACGATATTATCCAGCATTTTGTGAAGCTGGGCGGCCTGTACTTTTTGCTCTTCCGTCAAATAGCCATTACGTGAACTCATGGCGAGGCCGCTGGCTTCGCGCACAGTGTCGCCCGCAATGATTTCGATTGGTTGGTTAAATTGTTTGACCAGTTCGCGGATGATAAATAGCTGTTGAAAATCCTTTTTGCCAAACACCGCAAAATCAGGCTGCACGATATTGAAGAGCTTTGCTACTACTGTCGCAACGCCATCAAAGTGCCCGGGACGTGATGCGCCGCAAAGCTCGTTGGCAATTGGTGGCGGTCTGATCATCATGGTTTGGCCTAAAATTAAACCATCTGATGAAACAGTGGGGTACATTTCTTCAACGCTCGGCGTGAAAACGATGTTTGCACCAGCTGCTTGTAGTTTCCAACAATCTTCTTCAAGCGTACGTGGATAATTAGCTAAGTCTTCATGTGGTCCAAATTGCAGTGGGTTTACAAAAATACTCACTACTACGCATTTTGCATGTTGTTTGGCGATTTCGACTAGCTTAAGATGGCCAGCATGGAGGTTGCCCATAGTTGGTACGAAGGCAATGCTGGCGGGGCGTTTAAGCGTAGCACGTAGCTCGCTGATGGAAGAAATAATCTCCATGGTTTAGTAGCTATGCTCGGCCGTGGGGAAACTTTTGTTTTTAACTGCCTTCACATAGGCTTCAACAGCAGCTTGTATGCTGCCGGAGTCTTTAAGGAAGTTGCGCACGAAACGCGGGCTTTTAAATTCATTGGGGTGCTTATGTGCCTGGCCGGTATAAATGCCTAATAAATCCTGTAAAACCAACACCTGGCCGCTGCAATCAACCCCTGCGCCTATGCCTATGGTTGGAGTGTCGATACTTTCTGTAATATTCCTGGCTAAACTGGCTGGTACCATTTCTAGCAATATAAAGCTCACCCCAACTTCGCTCATCGACAGGGCATCCTGCATGATACTTTTCGCACTCTCTTCAGTTTTACCTTGGATGCGGTAACCACCTAATTTCTGAATGGATTGCGGTGTAAAGCCAAGATGTGCACAGACGGGGATACCTTTTTCTACTAGATGGCGCACAATATTTACCATATTGCCGCCGCCTTCCAACTTGACCATATGCGCTCCAGCATCCAGGAGCATTTGGGCATTTTCATGGGCGATTTCCGCACCACTTTCATAGCTGCTGTATGGCATATCCGCAATGATATAAGTATTAGGTGCACCGGCTGCAACAGAGCGTGTATGGTAAATCATGTCGGTCATGAGTACATTTAGGGTGTTCTCGCTGCCATGCAATACCATGCCTAGAGAGTCTCCGACCAGTAATACATCTACGCCAGCCCGCTCCGAAAGTTTGGCAAAAGTCGCGTCATAGCAGGTGAGCATGGCAATTTTTTCAGTGCCATGCTTGAGCTGCTCTAGTTTAGCGCTATGTTGAGTTTTAAAAGGAGACATGGCTACTCAAAGTTAGGGTTAAAGAATTCCCGTTGTCCCTGTATCTGCATGATGCGCGTCAATAATAAATCCAGCGCGGCTTCGCTTTTTAATATATTGAGCTTTTCGTTATTCACAATCAATACCGGTGATGCATCATAGTTATGGAAAAACTCGCTATAGGCATTTGCCAGGCGCTCTAGGTATTCGCGCGGAATATCCCGCTCGTAGCTTACGCTGCGCTCATCAATACGTGCGACAAGCGCGTCTATAGGCGTTTGTAGGTAAATCACTAAATCTGGTTTTGAAGCTTTTAAGTGTAAATGCTGGTAGATTTGGTGATAGAGCGCGTACTCTTCATCATCCAAATTTAAGCGCGCGAATATCGGGTCTTTTTCCAGGAAAAAATCTGCGATGACAGGCTTTGCAAACATATCTCGCTGCGCTAGGTCTTTTACCTGATTGGCTCTCTGGAACAGAAAAAACAGCTGTGTGGGCAAACCGTAGCGCTGGGCATCTTGGTAGAAACGTGGCAGAAATGGGTTGGCTTCGGCTTTTTCAGACAAATAATCGACGGGAAATTTATCTGCCAATATTTGAGCGAGCGTAGTTTTGCCACTGCCAATGGGGCCTTCGATAACGATGTAAGGGTATTTAGTGAAAATGCTCATTGCTTATAAGGTAAATATATTCTTTGGGTGCATTACGTGGTTATTCGGTACTCTAAACCTCGCTGTACTTGACTATCTCGGTTTATGTATGCCACATGACTAGTACTGCTTCCCAAAATAATACATTTACTTTGCGTCCTTTAGGATTCTAATTTCTGGATGCCAACGTAAAGATTCGGCTGAATCAGTTCTGATATTTTGCCATGATTCGGGATAGATAATTGCGGTGCGATCTCAAATAAAGGCAATAAAACAAATCCGCGGGCATGCATACGCGGATGCGGCACGGTTAGTTTTTCGGTTGTTATTTGGGTATTTTCATAGAGCAGTAAGTCGCAATCCAGTACGCGCGGGGCATTGCGGTAGGGCCGTTCCCTGCCAGCCTTAGTCTCAATGGAAAGTAGCACGTCCAGTAATTCCAATGGCGTTAAATCTGTTGCTAGCTCGGCGACGGCATTAATAAAATCAGGCATATCGCTATCAGTTTGTGGGCAGTCTACTGGAGCGGTACGGTACAGTGAAGATTTTTTCACAAGCTGCGTTTTCGGAATATTCGCCAGTGCGGCTAGTGCAATATTGATTTGATTAAGTGGGTCAGCCAAGTTGCTGCCTAATGCGATAAAAGCTTGTTTCATGTTGCCAATGCTTATTGTGTTGCAGAGGGCTCGCTATTGTTGCTAGCGCCTGGGGTAGCTTTTTTGCGGTTCCGCTTTTTACGCTTTTTTGGAGCAGTATCTGCTTGCAACATGGCAGTACGGATTTCACTGTCGGCTTCGGCGAATGTAGTCCACCATTCACCCAGTTCCATCGGCAATTCGCCGGATTCGCAGCGTAATAGTAAAAAGTCATAGCCAGCACGGTAACGCGGATGCGTAAGCAAGCCAAAAGGGCGTTTGCCCGCGCGCTGCTCAAAGCGCGGTTGCATACCCCAGATTTCTTTCATGGTCGCGGTATAACGATTATGGATTGCCAGTTTTTCTGCCTGCGTGGCAATTACTTCGCTCATAGCCATGTGCAAAGCTGGAATTGGCGGATGATTTTCAGTTTTATAGGATTCCCAAGCTGCTAGTACTTCATGCCAAAGCAATGTTGCAAATAGGAAGCTAGGATTGGCAGATTTACCGGAAAGAATGCGGTCATCTGTATTTTTCAAAGCGAGCATCACAAAACGTTCGCCCATCGGTTGCTCGAGCACTACATCCAGCATCGGTAACAAACCATGGTGCAGATGCTGCTCACGCAATGCACTTACACTTTCGATGGCATGACCGGATAGAAACAGCTTAAGCATCTCATCAAATAAGCGGCTAGGTGGGACGTCTTGCAATAGATCCGCCATCTTTGCGATAGGCGCCATGGTGCCGGCATCAATTTGTAAGCCTAATTTGGCAGATAACCTGACTGCACGCAGCATGCGCACCGGGTCTTCAGCGTAACGAGTTTCAGGCTTGCCTATCATGCGTAGCACACCGGCCCTGATATCAGCAAAGCCATTATGGAAATCTAGTACTTCTTGATTAGAAGGATCGTAATACAGTGCATTGGCGGTAAAGTCGCGGCGTATGGCGTCATCTACAATGGAGCCGAATACATTGTCGCGGATGATGCGCCCGGAATCGGTGACTTTAGAGTCACCGCTATCTAAATGGCTACCTCTGAAAGTAGAAACTTCAATAGTCTCGTCGCCAAATAGTACGTGTACCAATCTGAAGCGGCGACCAATGATGCGTGACCGCCTAAAGATACGGTTAACTTCTTCCGGCGTGGCATCGGTTGCAATGTCAAAGTCTTTGGGGATGCGGTTTAATAGTAAATCACGCACCGCCCCGCCCACAATATAGGCTTCGAAACCAGCTTTCTGTAAGCCTTCTACCGTTTTGAATGCGCCGCTGCTAAGTAGTTTAAGGTCTATCTTATGCGTGTTAAGGGTAATAACTTGCGCCGAGTCTCTGTCTGAACGGGTATTTTTCTTTGTTGTTCTTTTTGTGCTTAATACCGGACGGCTAGGCTGATGCTGCGTAGATTTATGCGACTCGATCCTGCTAGCTTCGCCTTGGGAGCTTTTTGGCTTGAAAATTTTATCTAGCAGTTTTCTAATCATATGTAAATTATAGCTTACCTATACGGATTCTATAAATCCAGGTGGATTATATAAATGAAAGATGCTATCAAAAGAAGACTTAAATTTACTTGTGCTCACTTTTCCAAAGCACGTCATTAACCCCTGCCTCTTTATTGATAGTACGGCACATCACAAACAGCAGGTCGGATAAGCGGTTGAGGTATTGCAATGAAATATCGGTTACTTTTTCGGTGCGATGCAATTGTATGAGTTTGCGTTCTGCACGGCGGCATACTGTTCGAGCAAGATGGCAACACGCAGCTGTTTTAGTACCACCAGGTAAGATGAATTCCTTAAGTGGCTCAAGTTCGTCATTGAGCGTGTCAATTGCTTCTTCTAAGTCTTCGATACGTACTTTTTGCAGGATGACATAACCAGGAATGCAAATTTCGCCACCCAAGTTAAACAGATCATGCTGAATCTGTGTAAGCGTATCCACTAAAATATCCGGTACGTTTTCCGTCAGTAAAATGCCGATTACGGAATTAAGCTCATCGACATCGCCCATCGCTTCTATACGCAAGCTATCTTTATTAATGCGGCTGCCATCGCCCAAACCGGTGCTACCGTCATCGCCGGTGCGTGTATAAATCTTGCTTAATCGATTGCCCATGCTAAACCTTGCTTTAATTAGTTGCAGCCACAATAATGGCTTGAGTGTGGAGAGAGTCCCTTGGACTATAATGCCAGTATTGTAACTGATGACATCCCTATGAGCTTAGTCATACAACATGATAGAACCATCGCAAAAATTTAATCTTGCAAACCAACCAATCGGCGTCATGGATTCCGGGGTGGGCGGCATTTCAGTACTTAAGCATATTCACGCTTTATTACCGCATGAACCATTACTGTACTTTGCGGATAGCCAACATGCTCCTTATGGCAATAAAACTGCCGTGGAAATAACGCAGCGCTGCTTTGAGATTGCTGATTTTTTAATAGGTAAGGGCGTTAAAGCGCTTGTGGTGGCTTGTAATACTGCGACAGCGGCGGCGATTGATGCATTACGTGATCAATATAGTGGCCCGGGTTTCAATATTCCCATCATTGGTATGGAACCGGCGGTAAAGCCTGCGGCAGAAGCTACCAGGAACGGAATTATTGGCGTACTGGCAACGGTAGGTACACTTAAAAGCGCACAGTTCGCGGCATTGCTGGAAAGTTATGGCCGCAATGTAGAAGTGATTACGCAAGGCTGTATAGGGCTAGTAGAGTGTATTGAGCGAGGAGAGTTGAATTCGGAAGAAACACATACGCTTGTACGCCAATATTGCGCGCCTTTGTTAGCTCACGGCGCTGATACTATAGTGCTTGGCTGCACCCATTACCCTTTTGTAAGGCCAGTAATTGAGCAGCAGGTGGGTGCAAATGTGGTAATAATTGATACTGGCGCAGCAGTTGCTAAGCAATTACAGAAACGCCTTTTGAAACGTGATTTACTGACTCAACCTCTCTATGCCCACCAAAAAGGCGAAGTTAGCTTTTGGACCAATAGCAAAGCTCCTACGGCATTACAAGTGATACACGAGCTATGGGGCGCAACGGCACAAATCAGCTTGTTATAGCACTACGATTCAATATCACCAACATAAACTCAAATAAGTTGGAGTTCTTTAAGTCTAAAGTTCACTTGTGTGCGTTATCGTACAGAAACTTTTTATTTATGGCTTATTATTCATAATACACGGCGAAGGAAATTCCTTGGCTTTCTAACAATTAACAATATTAAGGAAAAATATCATGTTCAAGAAGACTATTGCTTCACTAGTAGCTACATTATTCTTAGCAGGCACTTTGGTCACTTTAACCGGCTGCAATACGATGGCAGGGGCTGGTAAAGATATTGAAAGAGGCGGCGAAAAAATTAAAGATGAAGCTAACGAGCATAAATAATTAAATAAAAGGGTAACGATTTACGTTACCCTTTTATTAATCCCTTATAAATTAATGGGTTTTAACGTGCTCACCGGCTTTTAGTTTATATTTTGTTCCGCAATAAGGGCAAGCCGCTTGTCCTGTTTTTGTGATATCTAAAAACACACGTGGATGGGAAGCCCATAATGCCACTTCCTTAGTAGGGCAGTGTAATGGTAAATCCTTAGCTGTAATTTCAAACTCCTGCACACTAGACATTTTTAAATCTTCCTGATTAGTCATTCCGATCAAAGTCGAATCGAAAGTCGTTGTATTTATTAAGCTGTAGATTCCGTGTTGAGTATGGAAGGACGAAAATTTTTTTAAACTAAAGTTAACCAATCAGCATGTTTCGCAGACTTACCGGTGACTACGTCAAAGAACAGTTTTTGCAATTGCTTGGTCACTGGGCCGGCTTTACCTTCACCAATATTACGGCGGTCCAGCTCACGTATCGGCGTCACTTCAGCCGCTGTGCCCGTAAAGAAAGCCTCATCAGCAGAGTACACTTCATCACGCGTGATACGCTTTTCAATGATTGTTAAACCAATTTCTGCTGCTAGTTGAACGATAGTGTCGCGTGTAATGCCTTCTAGCGCAGACGTTAAATCTGGGGTGTAAAGTTTACCGTTACGTACGATGAAAATATTTTCACCTGAGCCTTCCGCAACAAAGCCATCCACATCCAATAGCAGTGCTTCATCATAACCATCCTGTGCAGCTTCTTGATGCGCCAAAATTGAGTTCATGTAATTACCGTTAGCTTTGGCTTTACACATAGTGATATTAACGTGGTGGCGAGAGAAGGAGGAGGTTTTAACGCGGATACCATGATCCAGTGCTTCTTGACCCATGTAAGCCCCCCATTTCCAGGCCGCAACAATCACGTGCGTGGAAAGTGTTTTAGCAGAGATACCCATTGCTTCAGCACCGTAAAATGCCATCGGGCGCATATAGGCCGATTCAAGGTTGTTTTCTCGCACTGCCGCTTTCTGCGCTTCCATCATCTCTTCTTTTGAAAACGGCATTTTCATACCCAAGATATGCGCACTACGGAACAGCCTGTCCGTATGTTCTTTCAAGCGGAAAATAGCCGTGCCTTTATCGGTTTTGTATGCGCGAACGCCTTCAAACACCCCCATGCCGTAATGCAAAGTGTGGGTCAATACATGGGTGGTGGCATCGCGCCAATTCACCATTTTACCGTCATACCAAATTACGCCATCGCGGTCTGCCATGCCGCCCGAAGTTGCTGCTGGGTTTGCCATACTGTTCCTTAAAACTTTGATTTTGCAAAAGCATTATTGTAAACGAGGCAGCACCTGCTATGCACATAAATTTCCCGTTTATTTGAACTGCAAGGCATTGAATTTATTGCGCATGGTAAAATCTAATCTTACATAATTGATAATCCTGAAAGCAGTAATGACACATTTATTTCGCAATTTATTCTTCATTATGTTGGTGGGTGTTTTGTTTGGCTGTAAACCTGCTAGCGATAAAGTAGTTGCCACAGACATCACCGGAGCGGACTTTGCGCAAACCCTGAACCTAACCGACCATAACGGCAAGCGCCGCACATTAGAAGAATTCAAAGGCAAGGCAGTCGCTTTGTTTTTTGGTTACACACATTGTCCCGACGTTTGCCCGACGACAATGGCCG